>CATZIG010000004.1 GCA_958419975.1 uncultured Collinsella sp. | reverse complement strand
GCAACGTTCTCGCCCAGCACGAGCAGTTCGCCAGCGCGCTCGCCCGCCGGAGCAATCTCGGGCTTGAGCAGCGACAGCAGCGTCGACTTACCCGATCCGGTACCGCCAACAAGCAGCGCAAATGCACCTTGGGAAACAGACCAGTCGAGCCCCTCGAGCACCGCAGCATCAGCCCCGGGGTAGGCAAAGCTCAGGCTCCGCACCTCAATCGCCGGCATATCCGAGCCGCACGCCGCGCGTGAGGCCGGGCCCCTATCCAACCGAGTCATCAGCCGAACCTCTTCTCATCGATCGCATGCAACACACAGGGCAGCACCATCCAAACAGCATACACGGCATAGCCCAGCCACGGCGCAGGCACCGAAAGCTGCGGGTAAAACGAATACTGCGTCGTCGCGGCCCACGCCACTGCCGCCGTGGCCACGCCAAACAGCGCAAGCCCAACCAGCGCGGCAGCGTCGCTGCGCCCCAGCCGATACCGCGTGTACGTCGTGCGACGCGTCGCGGCACCCCACCCGCGCGAGCGCATGGCATCCGCGCGCTCAAGCGAATCTTCCATGCCCCAGCCCATCAGCACGCTCGACGCCCGCAGGTGCGATCGCACGGGATCGGTGGGCGCACGCCCCGGCACATCGATCGCGTCCTGCACCGCCAGCACCGTGCGGCCGCGGCGCAAAAACTGTGGGATAAGCCGCATGCACATCGAGATCATGAGCGCGATCACCGGCGCGGCGTTGCCCAACAGTGCGAGTACCTTGTCGTATTCGAGCATCGACGCCGCGGCCTCAAACCACAGCACGCTCGCCACAAACAGCCCACCCATGCACAAGCCATATACCATGCTTTCCAGATACACCGCGCGCACGCCGATGCGAAACAGCTCGGTCGAGCCCGATGCACTAAACAGAGGGTTGACCAGCGCGATAATCAAAATAACCGGCAGCTGCCAGCGAAGCGCCCCTAACGTGCGCGCAGCACCGCGCGTCGCAAGCCCGTACGCCAGCCCGCCCGCAAGCGACAGCGCAATCAGCACCGGTTGCATCGAGAACATGGTGAGCCCCAGCGTCAACGCTATGTAGACCGCCGGCACCGCCGGATGCGACATTGAAAATGCCCCCACGGGCTCGGCGCCCGAACCCTCTCGCATGTTGTCCATAGGCATCCCCGCCCTCCCGCCAAATCACCGACGCCGAAGCACTGCCGGCACCGCCCGCAAGCAGCGCAAACACCACGCCGGCGGCGCAAGCCTCAACCGCCGCAAACCAATCGCTACGCGCTCAACATATGCCTGCGGTATCATATTGCGCCGTGTATCGTTTCCAAACACACGTCTCTATAACGTAACAGGAGATCACATGGACGCAACCGCAATTATCCTCGCTGCCGGCGAGGGCACCCGCATGAAGTCGAACCACTGCAAGGTTTCGCACAAGATCTTGGGCAAGCCCATGGTCCAGTGGATCGTCGACGCTACCATCAAGGCCGGCTGCAGCCGCGTCGTGGTCGTCATCGGCAGCCACGCCGACGAGATGCGCGCCCTCATCGACGGCGCCTACGCCAACAGCGCCACCAAGGTCGAGTGCGTTGAGCAGACCGAGCGCCTGGGCACCGGTCACGCCGTGAAGGTCGCGCTCGATGCCTGCGGCATCACGCAAGGCCCCGTCATCGTGCTCAACGGCGACTTGCCGCTCATCACCGCCGACACCGTCGCCAAGTTCGCACAGACCGTCGCCACCGGCGAGCTCGCTTGCACCGTCATGACCATGACCCCGCCCGACCCCTTCGGCTACGGCCGCATCAAGCTGGGCGCCGACGGCCAGATCGAGCGTATCATCGAGCAGAAGGACTGCACGCCCGAGCAGGCCGCCACGTTGCTCGAGTGCAACGCCGGCTGCTACGCCTTTGACGGCGCGCAGCTCGCCGCCCACATTAACGAGATCGGCAACGACAACGCGCAGTCCGAGTACTACCTGCCCGACATGCTCGAAATCCTCAAGGGTCACGGCCAGGCGGTCTCCATCTTCCACTGCGATGACTACCGCGACGGCCTGGGCGTCAACAGCCGCATTCAGCTCGCGCAGCTCACCGCCATCGCGCGCGACCGCATCAACGAGCACTGGATGGCCGAGGGCGTCACGTTCATCGATCCCACGCAGGCCTGGATCGGCCCCGACGCCGTTATCGGCCGCGACACCGTCGTGTGGCCGCAGACGCATCTGATCGGCCACGTCACCGTGGGCGAGGAATGCCAGCTCGGCCCCAACAGTCGCCTCACCGACACCACCGTCGGCAGCGGCTGCACCATCGATGAGACCATCGCCATCGAGGCCGTCATCGAGAACGGCGTCGACTGCGGCCCGCGCGCCTACCTGCGCCCGGGCACCCACATGCTCGACGGCTCCAAGGCCGGCACGCACGTGGAGATCAAGAAGTCCACGATCGGCGAGGGCTCCAAGGTGCCGCACCTGTCCTACATCGGCGACACCACCATGGGCTCCGGCGTCAACGTGGGCGCAGGCTCCATCACCTGCAACTACGACGGCGTGCACAAGCACAAGACCGTCATCGGCAAGGACGCCTTCATCGGTTCCGACACCATGATGGTCGCGCCCGCCCAGATCGGCGACGGCGCGCTCGTGGCCGCCGGCTCCGTCATCACCGAGCCGGTCCCGGCCGACGCACTCGGCCTGGGTCGTGCCCGTCAGGTAAACATTGAGGGTTGGGCCGCCGATTATCGCCGCCGTCTGCACGAGGACGACGAGGTATAACGTTTTACCAAGCATCTAAGGAGCTGTTCCCATGGGGACGGCTCCTTTTTCTATCGTGACCTGCGCAACCGGATGAGTGGTCGGTTCGTGTCCGTTGACGGTAAAGACGTTATCAAGACTCGATAAACCCCGTCGCGCGGTTACAATGCAAAAAGGCATCTATATGGCATTCGATATAAAGGAGAAGGGTAATGCCGATTAATGATCCCGAGAAGTCGGAGAATATGCGCAAGTCCATCCGCGTGTATTCCGGTTCCTCCAACCGTCCCCTCGCTCAGAAGATCGCTGAGTACCTTGGGGTCGAGCTTTCGGGCCTTACGCTAAAGCAGTTCGCCAATGGTGAGATTTACGCCCGCTACGACGAGACCGTCCGCGGCGCCGACGTCTTCCTGATTCAGTCCGTGGCCGGCGGCAACGTCAACGACATGCTCATGGAGCTGCTCATCGCCACCGACGCTGCCAAGCGCGCATCCGCCCGCTCCATCACCGCCGTCATCACCCACTACGGCTATGCCCGCCAGGACCGCAAGGCCGGCCCGCGCGAGCCCATCACCGCCCGCCTCGTCGCCAACCTGCTCGAGCGCGCCGGCGTCAACCGCATCATCACCCTCGACCTGCACCAGGGCCAGATCCAGGGCTTCTTCGATATCCCGGTTAACCACCTGTCCGCACTGCCGCTGTTTGGCCAGTACTACAACGACATGCACTTCGACACCGACAACCTGGTTGTCGTCTCCCCCGACGTGGGCCGCGCCAAGGCCGCCAAGAAGCTGTCCGACATGCTCGGCTGCGACCTGGCCATCGCCCACAAGGGCCGTCCGCGCCACAACGCCGCCGAGGTCATGGGCATCATCGGTGACATCAAGGGCAAGACCTGCATCATCAACGACGACATGATCGACACCGCTGGCACCCTGTGCGCCAACGTCAAGGAGCTCAAGGCTATGGGCGCTGGCGATATCTACGTCTGCGCCACCCACGGTATCTTCTCCGGTCCGGCCATCGAGCGTCTGAACGACGCCCCGATCGTCGAGTGCCTCGTCACCGACGCCATTCCCGTCGAGATCGGCGGCAAGATCAAGACCATCTCGGTCGCCGAGGAGTTCGCTCAGGCCATCTCCGCCGTTTACCACGAGGAGCCCGTCTCCACGCTCGTCGGCGGCGACTTCGCGCTGTAGTCGCTCGACCCTCGCATCCCTCCGGAAGCCCCGGGCGCGCCTGCGGGGTTATCACGCGAACGTCCTCGCCGCTTTGCGGCTGCGGGATGTTCGCTTTGATAACCCCTCCCGGCGCGTCCGGGGCTTCCTGCTGTCTCGGGGCAGCTGTTTTCTGAAATGACTTTGCTGCAACCTTTCCTCGCCTTCGGCGGGCGTGGTAGCCTTTGTCGTTGATTAAACTTTTGTGTAACGAAAGGACAAACATGGCAGCTGCACAGCCGCTTAAGATTCGCATGGTTGCCGGGCTTGGCAACCCGGGCGAGGAATATGCCGAGACCCGCCACAACGCCGGCTTTAAGGCGATCGACGAGCTGGCCCGTCAGGCCGGCGTCACGTACTGGAAAAACCAGGCCGGCGCCGAGGTCGCGCTCATCAACATCAACGATCCCGAGGAAGAGGGCGGTAAGCGCCAGATTGTACTGGTCAAGCCGCAGTCGTATATGAATACCTCGGGTGGCCCCATCTCCAAGCTCTGCCGCGAGTACAAAATCAAGGTCGAGGAGCTGCTCGTGATCCACGACGAGCTCGACATTCCCGCCGGCGACGTACGTGTTAAGGTGGGCGGCGGCCACGCCGGTCACAACGGCCTGCGCTCCATCATCGACAAGATGGGCAGCCGCGACTTCAGCCGCATCCGCACCGGCATCGGCAACCCTCCCGGCAAGATGGCCGTCGCCGACTACGTTCTTAAGCAGCTGCGCGCCCGCGAGGCCGAGGATTTCCAGGACACCTGCGCCCGCGCGGCCGACGCCGCCGGCCTGGCGATCGTGCACGGCGTGGTCTATGCCCGCGACCACGTCAACGGTGCCGCCTCCGCCAACGGCAAGCACTAAAACCTACCATTTAGGGACAGGTTTATTTTGGCAGGTTTTATATGCGGAAACGCCGCGGATGCCGCGTCGCAATAAACCCTGTGCCGCCATACATATGCAACGCTCCAAAGGGGGCCGGCCTCACCGAAGCGCGAGGCCGGCCCCCTTTGCCGTTTTACCTGATAAAACCGACCAAAATAAACCTCTCCCCCTTTGGTAGGCCAAAGTGGATAAACCCTGCTCCCAACAGCCGAAGACACACGTAAGTGACATGTCCATGAGGGTATAATTTGCACCGTATGTCTGCACAACGCCTGTGCGCGTACGGTTTTATTCGGGCTACCGTCCATTTCCGTGGAGGCACGGTTCGGCGGCCCTAACAAGAGAGGGGTTCTATGTATAAGATCCTGGAGAAGACGCAGTTCTCGGAGAAGGTGTTCAAGTTCCGCATCGAGGCGCCTGCAATCGCCAAGCATGCGCACGCTGGACAGTTCCTCATGGTTCGCGCCAACGAGACGGGCGAGCGCGTCCCGTTTACCCTGGCTGGCTGGAACGGTGACGAGGGCTGGGTCGAGTTCATCTTCATGGTGATCGGCAAGACCACCGAAATGCTTTCCACCTACGAGGCCGGCGAGTCGCTGCGCGACGTCGTGGGCCCGCTGGGCGTTCCCACCGAGATGGCCGAGGGCCCCTGCGCCGTCATTGGCGGCGGCGTCGGCCTGGCAATTGCCTTCCCGGTCGCCAAGCACCTGGTCGAGACCGGCCACGAGGTGCACGCCATCATGGGCGCCCGCACCAAGGACCTCCTGCTCATGGAGGACCAGTTCCGCGAGCTCCTCGACGAGGACCACATCCACATCACTACCGATGACGGTTCCTACGGCGAGCAGGGCGTTGTTACCGCTCCGCTGGAGCGCCTACTGCAGGACAAGGCCGTGAGCCAGGTCTTCTGTGTCGGCCCCGTTCCGATGATGAAGTTCTCGACCCTCACCGCCCAAAAGTACGACACCCCCATCACCGCGTCGCTCAACCCCATCATGGTTGACGGCACCGGCATGTGCGGCTGCTGCCGCGTCGAGGTGGGCGGCGTGACCAAGTTCGCTTGCGTCGACGGCCCCGACTTCGATGCCACCCTGGTCGACTGGGATGACCTTCGTGCCCGCCAGGCCGCTTACCGTTCCGAAGAGGGCGAGTCCCTCAAGGCCTATGAGGAAAAGAGCTGCGCATGCCACTAGTTAACGGTCGTTTCGTTGCCGATATGAAGTCGCCCCGCACCCCCGATAACGAGGAGCCGGCTGCCGAGCGCGCCTGCGACTTCCGCCCCGTCGACAAGGGCTTCACCGAGGAGATGGCGCTGGCCGAGGCCGAGCGCTGCCTCAACTGCAAGAAGCCGTTCTGTGTTGAGGGCTGCCCCGTCAACATCAACATCCCCCGCTTTATCGAGCAGATCCGCGAGAAGGACTTCGGCGGCGCTCTCGATACCATCCGCGAGGACTCCATGCTTCCCGCCATCTGCGGCCGCGTCTGCCCGCAGGAGAACCAGTGCGAGGGCAAGTGCATCCGTGGTAAGAAGTCCGAGCCCGTGGCCATCGGCCAGCTCGAGCGCTTCCTGGGTGACCGCCCCGAGCTCGCTTCCACGCCCAAGATGGCCCCCAAGAACGGCAAGAAGGTCGCCGTCGTCGGCTCTGGCCCGTCCGGCATCACCTGCGCTGGCGAGCTCGCCCGCAACGGCTTTGACGTCACCGTCTTTGAGGCCTTCTTCACCGGCGGCGGCGTGCTGGTCTACGGCATCCCCGAGTTCCGTCTGCCCAAGGCAGTCGTCAAGCGCGAGATTGACGGCCTGGAGGACATGGGCGTCAAGTTTGAGTACAACTCCGTCGTGGGCAACATGGCCACGGCCGAGGAGCTGTTCGAGCAGGGCTTCGACGCCATCTACGTGGCGACCGGCGCTGGCCTGCCCAAGTTCCTCAACGTCCCCGGCGAGAATCTGCCCAACGTCTTCTTCGCGAACGAGTACCTCACCCGCGTGAACCTGATGAAGGCCAACAAGTTCCCCGAGTACGACACCCCCACCAAGCACGGCAAGAACGTCGTCGTCTTTGGTGGCGGCAACGTGGCTATGGACGCCGTCCGTACCGCCAAGCGCCTGGGCGCCGAGCACGCCATCATCGCCTACCGTCGTACCGAGGACGAGATGCCCTGCCGTCGCGCTGAGCTGCACCATGCCAAGGCCGAGGGCGTCGAGGTTCTGCCGCTCGTCTCCCCGCTCGAGTTTGTCGCTGGCGAGGACGGCTCCGTGTGCGCCGTCAAGGTCCAGAAGATGGAGCTCGGCGAGCCTGACGAGTCCGGCCGTCGTCGCCCGGTGCCCATCGAGGGCGCCATCGAGGAGATTCCCTGCGACGTCGCAATCTCGGCTATCGGCACCAACGCCAACCCCTTCGCAAAGAAGATCGGCGGCAAGATGGAGCTCAACAAGTGGGGCTACATCGTCGCCGACGAGGAGACCGGCCAGACCACCGATCCCCGCATCTGGGCTGGCGGCGACATCGTCACCGGTGCCGCTACGGTCATTCTGGCGATGGGCGCCGGCAAGAAGGCCGCCGCTTCCATCACCAAGAGCCTGCTGGGCGAGTAATCACCTACAGCGCTAGCCATCAAACGGCAAAGTCCCCGTCGAGCACACGCCCGGCGGGGACTTTTTTCTATGCTGGCCGCCCAAACCACCACAAAGGGGACAGGCACCTTTGTGGTGGTTTGGGACTTGGTCGGTCGTTTTGTCTCAATCTGTAACACCTGGAGCCCGTTGAGCCTCGTAGTTGTTACAGATCAAGATATTGTGCCAGCCGCCTCCACTTTGTCTCAATCTGTAACAGTTAGAAATCAAATATCTCGCTTGGTGTTACAGATTGAGATTTTGCTGAGGCCGAGAATGGGCGCTGTCGCCAAAACCTAACGCTTGCGGCGCTTCGTCGCGGCGATGCCTGTCGCGGCAACAGTTGCGCCGGCGATGCCTAGGGCGGCGATCGTCATCGCGGTGGTATCCCCCGTGGTAACCAGGACAGCATCGTCCTTCTTGGCCTGCGTGGTTTTCTCAACCGTCTTGGTTGTGGCGGTTGTCGTGGCCGGCTTGGCCGCGGGCTTGGTCTCGGGCTTCACCGCGAGCTTGGTCTCAGGCTTCACCTCAGGCTGCGGCGTCGGCTTAGGTTCCGGCGTAGGCTGCGGATCGGGAGTCGGCGTGGCTTCAGGCGTAAAGGTCAGATCGGTGTTGAGCCACAGGGTGTAGATCCAACCGCTCTCGGGATCAACCACACTCGCTTCGCCCATCTGGTAGCCGCACTCCACGCCATTGACCACCAGCTTGGTGTTCGGCGTAAAGTAGAAACCGCGCGCCGGCTTAAAGTACAGACCGTAGCGATAGGTCACGCCAGGCTTAAAGTCGTCGATGTGGTTCGTGATGTTCTGATCCCAGAACTCCCGAGAGTTCACTTCGCTGCCGTCGCTGCCCGTCCAGAACTCGCACTGGAGAATAGAGTCGGAACCCGCCGGAGTGCCCGCCGTAAAGACCGGCTTGTCGCCCGCCTTAAAGATAGTCGTGGCGCCATTAATCTCGATAACGTCGATGGCCCGCCATTCATCAATCGGCTGCTCGCACAGCATATTGTCAGCGTTTGGGGCGAAGACGCCGTTGACGGTCTTGACGTGGTGCGCCCAATGACCGTTGACGTTCATATTGCAGTCATCGGCCACGGTATTGTCGCCCTTGAGCCTCAGCTCAACGGAGTACATGTAGAACTTGCCCTCTTCGAAGTGCTCGATCCTCCTCGCGCCCGTCGGATACTTGGCGGGGTCGGAATACCAGAAGGCAACGGGTACCGACTCCCCGGATTCCATATCGAGCTCCATCTCTTCCCAGCACTCGTAGGCGATCTCGTACTTGTCGGCATCGGCAGCGGGGATCGTCGCGGTCGCGCGTGGCGCCTCGCCGGGCGCGTAGTCGGTCTTCACGTCGTTGACGTCCAGGTTATGGAGGGCTTCGTTTTCTGACGCAACGAGCGTAATTTCGCTATTGATGACGTAGCGGAGGTAATAATCGTACCTGGTTTCGTTGAGGATAGTCGAGCTGCCTTCATAGTCAGTTCCGGTATACTCCAGTGCCGTGCCAATATAGAGAGCCTCATTGCGCGTGAGTCGATACGAGCCGCCTGCCGCGCCACCCGTAAAGGTCAGCGTCAGCCTCATGTGATTGCCAACGGGTTCGAAGCGAGCCGTCACGTCGGACATGGACGCATCCTGAACTTCGACCAGAGTGCCCGAAGCGGCATCGGCCCTGTAGTACTTAACCTCGACAACTTCGCTCGCAAGCGTTTCTGGAATGCCACCCTCTACATCGAGAAAATCGTGGGTATACGGCTGGCCCTTTTTGAGTGTGACCTTGCTCGGAAGCGCGCAGCCCGTGTAGTGGGGAACCACGGTCGTTTTGACCTTAACACCGCTCCCGCCTGTCACATCGGTCACGCCACAGGGCATGATGGCATCGTTTGCTGGCGTGGCGGCGTTGTCACTGGGAGTGTTTTGTTCGGCGGGTGTCGCATCGTTCACCGTTGCCGCTGATGCGTCCTGCTGAGGTTCTGCCGTGGATTGCGCCACCGGAGCCGTGTCAGTCATCGGCGCAGCCGGGGCCACCGGTACCGGCGCCGGAGCCGCCGAATCCTCCGCAACCGTCGGCGTCACCGGAGCCGCGGCAACCTCATCCGTCCCAGCGGCGGGATCGGCGCATTCCGTCGCCAGCGCCACACTCGGCAGCAGCAACTGACCGACCATAAGCGCACACGCGACGGCGCAAGCTATTTTGGCACCCACACAACGCCAGGTACCGTGAACCAGCGAGCAGGTTGACTCACTTTGAGCTTGCTTATCGAAGTGGCTTCCGTACATAACGGCCTCCTTGGTCGTAGGGACATACCACCACAAAGGTGCCTGTCCCCTTTGCGGTGATTCTGTACCACCAAGATGCGCCAAATGACTCCGTACGCCTAGGTTCGTAGATGCGAACCTAGGCCTCTACCTGCGGAAATACAAAGAGCCGCCGCGAGGACATTTGTGCCCACGCGGCGGCTGAAAATGGCTATGAAAGCTTGCTCTAGCGGTTGCGGCGCTTGGACGCGACGAAGCCGGCGCCGATGACGGACGCGCCGGCGATTCCGAGGGCCGCTGCCGCCGTCGCGGCGTTGTCACCCGTGGCGGCCAGGGCGTCGGAAGCGTTTTTGGTGGCAGCAGTCTTGGTCGTAACGGTCTTGGTGACCGTCGTGGTGGTCTTTGCATCCTTGTCTACGGGCTTGAGGTTAGGCTTCTGCTCGGGATTGGGCATGCGATCGGGCTCCGGAGCCGGCTCGGGGTCCGGCGTTGGGTCCGGCTCCTGCCCGTCTCCAAAATCAATCACCACATCATGGGCGACCTCGGCAGAACCGACGATATCCGAAATCGTAGACGAACCGGCAACACCGATGACCTGCCCGCTCTGGGAACTAGGCCATTGCCCCGTATCGACATCCTTTTTCACATCGCGCACGGCACCGTCCATCGGAATCGTAATCGTCGCGTTCCCTCGTAAATCGATCATCGCGGCATGGTACAGGGTCGAATTCACGACGTTGCGGTTGATCGCATAAATCCCCGCAGTCGCGCCCGAAGCCTCAATCTTCGATTTGAAAATCTGGATACGAGGCGTTTCAAACCTGGTATTTGCCTCTGCCATGATTCCAAAACTTTGATTGCGATCGGCGTCGATGCCGCTTGCGGCAGACAGGCTTCGAGACGTGAGGTTCGACTTCTCGACAAGCATCCACACCGCACCGTCTTGCGAGCGTGCGCTGATACCCGCCGAGAGCGAAGCCGCGCTACCAGCCGAAAGCGTGACATCGGCTCCGTTGACGATTTTCATGAGGGTATTCTTCTTGATACCAAACGTATTGATGCACATGGAAGCCCACGAGGCATCGCCAGTCTTAATCGACAGACTGGCGCCATCGACGGTGACATCGCCGCCGTGCTCATAAGCGGAATCCGGCTCTTCCTGCTCGCCTTCCTGGGCAGCGTGTCTGTTTGGAATGTTATCAGCATGGATACCGCAGATGATCTCCATTGGACGCCAAGATCCTTCAGCCGATTTCGCCTCGATTTTGACATCAGCGCCCTTATCGATTGTCACGCTGCCGGCCGTCGCGCGAATGCCCGCCACGTTTTCCGCTGCACCCGAAGCCGTCGCGTTGACGCTGACGCCGCTGATGGTCACATCGCCGCCGGTCCTGCCGTCTCCCGACGCTGCAATCACATCGTTCTGGGCCGTCGCATTCAGGGTGCCGTCGCCGGCAATGGCAAGGTTACCGTTCTTAACAGCAATGGCGCTCTGCCCGGCGTCGGCCGTGACGGTGTTGATGCCCGTCACGCCGATGGTGAGGTTGCCCTTGGCGCCGATGGAACCGCCGTCGTAGCCGTTGAGCTTCATGTCGTTAGCGCCATCCCAGGACCAGGTTCCCGCCTCGTCGCCGGCAGCGGCGCCCGCGTCGTACTGCGTGCCGCCGACGTTGACCCACTCGGCGGCGAGCGCCACGCTCGGCAGCAGCAGCTGGCCGGCCATGAGCGCGCAGGCCCCCGCGCAGGCGAGTTTTGCGCCCACGCGGCGCCACGTTCCGCGGGAGAGCGAGCACGCGCGGCCGTGGTCGATTGGGTTGTCATGGATTTGCGTTCGCATGTGAGCCTCCTTGTCGTAAGGGGTGCCTCTGTAACACCATGTTACGGGAAGATAGCCGGATCCCGGGGCACAAATTCTCATGTGGCGCACCTGCCAGCGCAAAAGGCAACGAGCATGCAATTGGCAAGCGCACCCCGCCCCCCCGAAAGGCCTGCCCCCTACCGTCATGGTCTACAATCGAGGACACAATCATTCGTCCACCCAAAGGACCGTTCTTGAACCTGAGCAAGCCTAAAATCAACGCGCTTCTGGCGCTCGCGCTCTTCACCTTCGCCTTCCTTGCCGCCGAGTTTCGCTTCGATATCAATATCGGGCTACTCGCCGGCGCCGAGCGCGTTGTGCTCGCACAGGGCTTTATTCTGGGCGCGAGCGTGCTCGGCTTTATCGGGTACGCTCCGTTGCTTGAGCACGCGCAGCACAAAGGCCAGCCTCAGGCAGTTGTCAGTGCCGCCGTCCCCATCGCCATCTTGGGGTTGACTCAGATTCAGTCCCCCACGAGCCCGCTTGCGCTCGAGATTCTGGGATGCCTCGCATTCCTCGGGCTCGGCCTGCTGGGCGCCGCCACTCACCACGCCTTTTCGCTGGCATTCCAGGATGACCCCAAGCTTGCCACCGGTGCGGGGGCAGCCTATGCCGCGGGCATCCTGATGCAGTTCGCCATCAACCTGCTCAATTGCGGCGGTATCGCAGAGCTCATCGTCCTTGGCGCAGCGACTATCGCCATCTCCGCCCTCAGCGCCACTACCCAAGCGGCAAACGAGGGCCCCAGTCCCACCATCAATCCCTTTGCCGAGCCCTCACACGCCCTCGCCAAGCAGGCGTGCTGGAGTATCGCGCTCGTCATGATTCTCGCCTGCCTGTTCTCGACGCTCGATAACGTCGTCACGTTCTCCAACGCCCACGGCACCATCGCCGTACAGACCTGGCCGCGCCTCTTTTTGGCGGCGAGCGGTCTCGTCGCCGGTATCGTCTTTGATCTTGCCGAGCGTCGCTACATGGGCCTCATCATGCTCGGCGTCACGGTACTTTCCACCATCTCGATCTTGGCTGTGGAAGCCGGCGCCGATCCCAACCTGGGCCTTGTCGTCTTTTACCTGAGCTCGGGCTTTTTTGTCACGTTCTTTACTGCCACCTTTACACAGCTGGCACCGCGCATGCATACGCCCGCACTGTGGGCTGGCATGGGCCGCGCAGCCAACAACGTGTGCGCGTTCACTACGTCGGGCATCTCGCTGGCACTTGTGACCTCGGGCAATGTCGCCATCATCATGATCGGCGCGCTCATGCTGCTTGTGGCGGCAAGTGTGGCGTTTGTAGCTGCGGGCCTGTTCCGCCTGCCCCAAACCGAGCAGGAGCGCGAGCGCGAGCAGCTGGCAGAAGAAGCACTCGCCGCCCCCACCATCGAGGAGCAACGCCAGGCCTTCATCGCCAACCACGCTCTCACCCCACGCGAAGTCGACGTGCTCATAACCGTGACCCAGGATGAACGCCCGCTCAAGCAGATCGCCGAGGAGCTCGGCATCTCGATGCGCATGGTACAGCGCCACCTGAGCTCCATCTACAAAAAGACCGACACGCAAACGCGCGCCGGTCTCACCAAAGCCTTCCCCTCGGCCTAAAACAAAAACCACCACAAAGGTGCCGTCCCCTTTGTGGTGGTTTTGGTCGGTTAGCCTTCGAGCTGCGCCACCTTGTAGCGGTAGGCGGCGGCAATAACGTCTTTGCAACCCTCGCGGCCCAGCTTGGCGCGGTTGACGACGATGTCTTTACCGCTCGTCATCTTCCACTTTCCGGCACTGTAGCGCTTGTAGAACGCCTCACGCGCCTTCTGCTGCTGCTTGACCAGCTTGGCGCCCTTCTTTTTGTTAAGGCCACGCTTTTTGCGCACGATCTCGACGCGGTCCTCAAAGGGAGCGGTCACCAGCACGGCAATGTGGTTAGGGTTGTTGCGCAGCAGGTAATCGGACAGACGACCCTCGATAATGCAGCTCTCGGTCTCGCCCAGGTCCAAAATCACCTGGCTCATCTTTTGGAACAACTTGTCCGAGTACGAGCGGGCGTCGTAGCGGTCGGGCAGAAACGCCATGTTCTCCACGGCCAGACGCTCGTCGTAGGCGGCCATCTTATCGAGCGGCTCGCCCGCACGCAGCGACGCGCGCACCAGCAGCTCGTTATCGTACAGCGGAATCCCTAGTTCGTTGGCAAGGATACGGCCAATCTCGTGACCCTCGGCGCCAAAGTCGCGCGCGATGGTAATGACCACGGGGCTCTTCTTGTTCTCCAGATCGCTCATCGCGATTCCTTTCTCTGTGTGACAAAGGGGCTGTCCCTTTGCCACATTCTACGCTGCCACGATACGACGTTGATATGCCCTCACCAACAGGGAAATGCCAAAGTTGAGCACAAAGTACATCGCAAACACCAGACCGTAGAGCATAAGCACCTGCGGCAGGTCGATCGCGTGGGCCATCACGACGTTTGCCGTGTACATGAGCTCGGCCACGTTAATGCCCGAAAGATACGAGCTGTCCTTGATGACAGTCGTGCACTGGCTAAACAGCGCCGGAATGATCGTCTTAAACGTCTGCGGCAGAATGATGTAGCGCATGGTGGCAAAGAAACCAAAGCCTTGGCTCTGCGCTGCCTCAAACTGGGCGCGCGGAATCGAGTTGAGGCCGCCGCGCACAATCTCGGCCATAACGGCGCTGGTAAACAGCGTAAAGGCGATGGTCGAAATCACAATGTCCAAACCCTGCACCGTAAAGTAGATAAACAGGATCCACAGCAGGTTCGGCGTGCAACGGAACAGCTCGATATAGGCGCTCACCAAAATACGGAACGGGCGGGGCGCATAGCTTTTAACGAGCGCCAGCACCGTGCCAAAGATGAGCGAGAAAAAGATCGACAGCGCCGAGATCTCGATTGTCTTAACAAAGCCGCCCCAAATGTAGAGCAGGTTGGTCGCGTTGAAGATTTCCATGCGCTAGGCCTCCTCTACGTTGTCGAGCCCCAGCTCGGCCAGGCTCACGCCGCGCGGACGCTCCTTGGAGCGGCGCTCGAGCCACTGCACCAGCATGGCGAGCGGAAAGCAGATGATGAAGTACATAAGGCAGCAGACGATGTATCCCTGCAGGTAACCGTACAGACTCACAAAGTTGTCGGAACGGTACATAAGGTCGCCGCCGGCCACAAGCGCCAGCACCGACGTATTCTTGACCAGGTTGAGCGCCTGGTTACACAGCGGCGGCAGAATGATCTTGAATGTCTGGGGCAGCACAATGTACCAGTATGCCTGCGCACGGGTGAAGCCTTGGCTCTGGGCCGCCTCCATCTGACCGCGCGGAACCGCCTCGATACCAGTGCGGATGACCTCCGAAATGTAGGCCGCGTGATACAGGCCCACACCCAAGAAGCCCAGCACGAACGGCGCGATGCGCACCGGCTGGTCGGCACCGGTTATGGCCTGCAAAAACTGCGGACCGGCCATGTACATAAAGAGCACCTGCACGGGCAACGGAGTGTTCTGGTAAAACTCCACGTACACGCGGCTTATGGCGCGCAGCACGCGCGAGCGAGTGGTAGAGAACACACCCAGCAGCGTGCCCAGTACCAGCGACAGCAGCAGACCGGCAACGACCACCTGTAGCGTCACGCCAAAGCCCTCCCAGAAGGGCCCCATGTTTTGAAATGTCGTCGACCAGCGGTCGGCGTCAAACAATCCTTCGAGCATTTGATTCCTTCCTTGGACGATGCGCCTATACAAGACCCCAGGTCTTGACCTCTTGGTCGAGCCAGCCATCGGCCAGGCGATCGCAAATCACCTGATCGACCACGGCCGAAAGGTCGCAGCCCTTCTTGGCCGCCCCGCCGTAGCCCTGCTCGCCAAACTTGCCCTCGGGCTGCAGCAGCTCAACGGTCTCGTTCATGTAACCGGCCAGCGTGGAGCGGTCCATGGCAAAGACGTCGATATTGCCAGCGTCGAGCGAACTCTTGATGATGGGGTAGCCGCTAAAGGCCCTAAACTCGGGCTTACAGCTAAAGCCGTTGTCCTTGATCATCTGCTCGATCAGGCTCTGCGTGGTAGCGCCCTGGCTCACGCCAATGACCTTGCCGTCCAGATCCTCAATCGAGGTAAAGCCCGAACGCTTCTTGACCATGAGTCCCACGTAGTCGGTACGGTACGGCGTCGAGAAATCCCAGCTCTTCTTGCGCTCGTCGGTGATGGTGTAGGTCGCCGCGACCACGTCAAGTTGGCCGTTATCGATCAGCGGGCCGCGCGTCTTGGGCGTTACGTCGGTAAACTCGACAAGCTCCTGGGCACGGGCCTCCTTGTAGCTCACGCCAAAGACGGCAGCGGCGATCTGGTAGCACAAATCGACTTCCATGCCCTCAAAGCGGCCCTTGGCGGTGTCGTAATAACCGTATCCGGGAACGTCCTTCTTAACGCCGGCATTCAGATGGCCACGCGACTTGATGGCCGCAAGCTTGGACCCCTTGTCGGAGCCCTCGCCGCTGGTGGAGTTGCCGCAACCGGTAAGCGCGGTCCCCGTCAGCGCAAGCATGCCGGCGCCCGCCAGCTGCAAAAAGTGACGGCGCGACACGGCCGCCCTCGTCATATCCGTCATGTCCATCACCGCGCCTAGTGCAGAATCTTGGACAGGAACTCGCGGCAGCGCGGGTTCTCGGGGTTATCGAAGAAGTGCTCGGGCGTGCCCTCCTCCAGGATGCGGCCGTCCTCCATAAAGATGACGCGGTCGGCCACCTGGCGCGCAAAGCCCATCTCATGCGTCACGCAGATCATGGTGATGTCCTCCTGCGCGAGCTCAATCATAACGTCCAGGACTTCCTGGACCATCTCGGGGTCGAGCGCCGAGGTCGGCTCGTCAAACAGGATGATGGGCTGCTTGGTGCACAGGGCACGGGCGATGGCGATGCGCTGCTGCTGACCGCCCGAGAGATTCTGCGGATACTCGCCGGCCTTATGCGCCATGCCGACGCGCTTGAGCGCGGCGATAGCGATCTCGGTCGCCTCCTCCTTGCTCTTCTTTTGCAGCTTGATGGGCGCGAGCGTCAGGTTGCCGAGCACCGTCATGTTGGGATACAGGTTGAACTGCTGAAACACCATGGAGCTGTACTTACGAGCCATCTCCAGGTGATTCTTTTTGGTGAGCGGCGTACCGTCGATGACGACCTCGCCCGACGTGGGCTCCTCCAGATAATCGACGCAACGGATGAGCGTCGACTTACCCGAGCCGGAAGGCCCGATCATTACGAGCTTCTCGCCGCGCTTGACGGTGAGATTGATATCTTTGAGCACATGCAGGTCGCCAAAGTACTTGTTGAGATGCTTAATCTCGATCATGTCTGCCATGAATGTCCCTTCCCTGCGTTTACACGAGTTGCACTATTGTACGGAAAGAACCACGTTTCCGCAGCCCACACTACATTCCCGTAAAGAACCCGCAATCTTCCACCTGCTCGTTGGAACCCACTCATTGGGGACAGACTTAAATGAGTACCTACTCATTGGGCACTCATTTAAGTCTGTCCCCAATGAGCGCCCAGCCAGCAAAAAGGGGCGCGACCATGACGGCCACGCCCCCTCAACATCAACTATGTACCGCTCGGCCCCTATGCGAGTTTGGCGCCGACGATCTTTGCTGCTGCCGGCTTATCGAAGTTGCCGCCAGTGGCCTTACCCAGAGCGCCCATGACCTGGCCCATCTGCTTCTTAGAGGTCGCGCCCAGCTCGGCGATGACCTGCTCGATCAGAGCCTCGAGCTCCTCGCCCGAAACCTGCGCGGGCAGCAGGCTCTCCAGAATCTTGACCTGCTCGGTCAGGTTGTCGGTACGCTCCTGGTCGGTGCCGGCCTTGATGGACATCTCCAGCGTCTCGCTCGTCTGCTTAATCAGACGCTTGATCATGCTGTTGACGTCTTCCTCGGTCACGTCGCGGCGCTCGTTAACCTCGATATTCTTCACCTCGGCCTTGACCTGGCGAATGATGGACAGGCGAACCTTGTCCTTGGCCTTCATGGCCGCGATCATTTCTTTCTGCAGCTCTTCGTTGGTCATCTGCAAATCCTCTCTAATTGCGTGGGCGGCGCTCGCGCGAGCACCGCCCCATGATTACTCAGTCGTCGACGAATCGTCGGTCGAGCTCTTGGTGACGCCCTTCAGACTCACGTTATAGGGTACGTCCTTGGGCATGGGGTTGACGGTAACGTCGGCGTCCTTCTTGTACTGCTCCAGCCACTCGCTGTATGCAGTACTGGCCGCCTGCGTCTTCACCACGTTGGAGACGTACTTCTTGATGGCCTTGGGCACCTGGTTGATGTCATCGACCTGATTATCGACATGGAAGTAGTCGGTGCACTTGATGATGTGGTAACCATAGGTCGACTCGACGACTTCGCTCACGTCGCCCTTGTTGAGCCCCTCGAGCGCCGTCTGGTAGCTGTCGACAAAGGTGGTGAGCTTATCCCAGCCCACATCGCCCTTCTTCTCCTTGGAACCGGTGTCTTCGGAGTACTGCTCAACGGCGTCCTCAAAGCTCAGCTCACCGGAGCTGATCTTGTCCAGGCACTCCTGCGCCTTGGCCTTGGCGGCAGCCTTGTCCTCGTCGGAAGCGTCGGAATCAACCTTGATCAGGATGTTCGACGAGCGGCGGGCGTCGTTGTAGCTGGACAGGTTTTCGTTGAGGTAATCGACAATCTCGCTGTCCTTGGGCTTGCTGGTGGGCGCGACGGCATCCTTGAGTTTCTGCTGCGCCAGACTCTCCTTGAGTGAGTCCCTGTAGGTGTCCTCGGTATAGCCGTAGGTCTTGAGGGTCTTCTTAAAGGCCTTGGCACCGCCCGCGCTCTTGCACGCGTCCTTCCAAGCCTTCTCGACCTCCTCATCCGACACCGTCACGCCGTTTTCCTTCTGCGCCTGCTGAAGCAGAATCTGCTGCGTGTAGGAGTCGATGAGTTGCTTGCGGTATTTCTTGGGCGTGAGGTCGTTGTCGACCAGATACTGCGCCCAGTCCTTGTCCTTGGTGTAGCCGTAGGACGTACGCATGCTCATGATCTGCTTGGTCACGGTGTCCTCGGTGAGGTTGGTGCCGTTGATAGTAGCAGCGACACCGCCGGTCAGCTTGTAGCCCGAGGTGTCCTCGGCCTGCGACATAAGGCCGGAGCACGCCATCGCCGAGACGGAAAGCAGCATTGCCAGCACGCCGATGACCACCAGGACGATCTTGACGGTCTTAGACACGTACGTCTTGCGCTGCTTCTTGCGAGAGCTGGAGGCAGCGCGAGCCTGCTGCTCGGGCGTCGGCGCGGCCTCGGAGTTCTTTTTCTTATTTGCCATAGTTGGCCTTTCGCATAACGAATCGAACAAACGCCATTGTGTCACAACGCAGCCCCCGCGGCACGCTTGGTGCATTGGGGACAGGTCAATCTGCACCATTTAGGTGCAAAGGGGACAGATGCGGCACTTGGCACTTGGGGACTGTCCCTTACTGCCGGCAGAAAAGGAACGTCCCCAAGTGCCGACTCAGCCCCACCTTAGAAGTGGCGGCGGATGGCGTCGACCATGCCCTGGGACGTGGTTTGGCCGAGCACGTCGGCTGCGGCATCGGCATCCATAAAGATGTTCATGAGCGCCTGCAGGGCCTCGACCTGACCGCCCGGCTCTGCGATGCCCAGATTGATGACGATCTGCGCCGGCACCGGAGCGCCCATGCCAGCCATAGCGTTAAATGTCACGGGCGCGGCGGGCTTCACCACCGCGATATAGGGCTTGGCCACAAACCCCGGATCGGTATGCGGAATGGCAATGTTTGCCGCCGGCATGGCAAGACCCGTGGGATAGGCATCCTCGCGCGTGCGAACGGCGTCGAGCCAACCGTCGGCAATGTAGCCACGTGGTGCAAGCTCGCCCTCGAGCCGCGCAAACACCTCATCCGGCGTCGCACACTCCCAATCAAAAAACACCAGCTCAGGCGTAAACAACGCTTCGTTATCCGCCATGCGCTCACCTCTCTCACCTAGCCATCGGGGACGTTCTTAAATGACTAGTCGTTAAAGAACGTCGCAGGTGACTACCCAAAACAAAAGGTGGCCACGCGCGCCTTGGCGCCAATGACCACCCTGACTACTCGGCTAAATTGTACTGTGCGCCGCTAGCCGCGAGGCGCGTCAATTGCGACCTTGCCGCTCTCCAGCACGTGGACGCGGCCGTCGGCGAGCATTTGCACGACCTCGGGATACAGCACGTGCTCAATCGCGTGGATGTGCTCCTCGAGCGTGTCGACATCCCAACCTTCCTCGACAGCCAGCGCGCGCTGGGCGATGATGGGGCCGTTGTCGTAGATCTCGTTGGCAAAGTGCACGGTCACACCGGTTACCTTGACGCCGCGCGCAAAGGCATCGTCGATCGCATGCGCGCCGGTAAAGCTCGGCAGCAGTGCCGGATGCAAGTTGACCACGCGGTTGGGAAACGCCGCCAGCAGCGGCGTGTGCACCATGCGCATGTAACCGGCCATGACCACATATTCGCAGCCGCGCTCGAGCAGCTCGTGCGCGATGATCTCGTCGGCGGCGATGGGGTCGGCATAGACATCCTTGGACAGCGTGAGCGTCTGGATGCCCGCGCGCTCAGCGCGCTGCAAACCCTTAGCCGAAGGACGGCTCGACACCACAAGCTCAATCGAAGCGTTGAGCTTGCCGGCGGCGATCAGATCGATCAGCGCCTGCAGGTTGGTACCCGAACCGCTGATGAGCACACCGATCTTGAGCGGCTCGGCCGTATCGGTGCCGGTCGGACGGGTGTAGGGCACAAAGCCCAGGCTCGCGGCAGCAGCCATCTGCTCGTTAGCGCTCATCGGAGTACACGACCTTACCGGAGCCCTCGACGCACTCGCCCACGCGGAACGGCTTCTCGCCCAGCGCGACCAGGGCCTCGGTCACGGCAGCCTCGTCCTCGGGGGCGACGATCAGGCACAGGCCAACGCCCATGTTGAAGGTCTTGCATGCCTCGTTGGGCGCGAGCTCGGCCTGGCGCGACACGTAGGTGATGACGGGCGGAACGTCCCAACCCATCTCGGCGCCGTTGCGGGTGACCACGGCGTCGACGTCGTCGGCGAGCGCGCGGTTGAGGTTCTCGGTGATGCCGCCGCCGGTGATGTGGGCGATGGCGTGCACCGGAGCGCCACCGCGCAGCAGCTCCAGAATCGGCTTGACATAGATGCGCGTGGGGGCCAACAGGGCGTCTGCCAGCGATGCGCCGCCGAGTTCCTCGAGCGGACGGCTCAGCTCCTCGGCCTTAGCGGCGGCCTCGGGCGTGCCCGGCTTAATACCGTCGACGCCAATGACCTTACGCACGAGCGAGTAGCCGTTGGAGTGCACGCCGGTGGAAGGCAGGCCCAGGATCACGTCGCCGGGGCGGACGTTCGCAGGGTCGAGCATCTTGGGACGGTCGACGACGCCCACGGTAAATCCGGCAAGGTCGTAGTCGGCAGGAGCCATGACGCCGGGGTGCTCGGCCATCTCGCCGCCCACGAGCGCGCAGCCCGCGAGCTTGCAGCCGTCGGCCACACCCTTGATGATCTTTGCCATGTGCTCGGCCTCGATGTGACCGATGGCAACGTAGTCCAGGAAGAACAGCGGCTCGGCGCCCGAAGCCAGAATGTCGTTGACGCACATAGCGACCAGGTCCTGGCCCACCGTCTCGTGACGGTCCATGATCTGGGCGAGCACGAGCTTGGTGCCCACGCCGTCGGTACCGCTAATCAGAATCGGGTCTTCCATATCCTTAAGCGCGGCGGCCGAGAACAGGCCACCGAAGCCACCGATACCGCCGATGACCTCGGGGCGGTTGGTGTCCTTAACCATCTGCTTAATAGCGTCAACGGCGCGGCCGCCCTCGGCGGTATCGACGCCGGCATCCTCATACGTCACATGCTTGCTGTCGCTCATCTGAGCCTTCCTCTCCCACTACCGTGGCGCCGCCCGGGCGCCAAACGGTGCTCATAGTTGCGTTCATTTCGGCGCGCGCCATAACAACGCGCGCCGTCATATCAACAAAACAGCAGGTAAAACCTACCAAAATAAACCTGTCCCTTTTTGGCAGGTTTTAGGCCTCGCCGTGTTCCTCTTCCCAGCTGCGATCGTCGTATTTCTCGACCACGGCGTCGTCATCAAAGTGCAGCGGCTTGTCCAGGTTGCGGGGCTTAAAGCCCTCCATGAACTTGTCGCGGCCAAAGCTCTCGGGAATCGCCACGGGGTAGCGGCCGGTAAAGCACGCATCGCAGTAACCGCCCTTGGGCATGACCTTAAGCAGGCCCTCGACCGAAAGGAAGGCCAGCGAATCGGCGCCGATATACTCGCAAATCTCGTCGACCGTCTTGTTGGCGCTGATAAGCTGCGACTGCACGTCGGTATCGATACCGTAGAAGCACGGCCAGATGACCTCGGGCGAGTTGATGCGGATATGAATCTCCTTGGCGCCGGCGTTGCGCAGCATCTTGACGAGCTGCACCATGGTGGTGCCGCGCACGATGGAGTCGTCGATGACGACCAGGCGCTTGCCCTCGATGTTGTCACGCAGCGGGTTGAGCTTCATACGCACGCCCATGGCACGCAGCTCCTGCGTAGGCTCGATAAACGTACGGCCCACATAGCGGTTCTTGATGAGGCCCTCGCCAAAGGGAATGCCACTCTCGTGCGAATAGCCCTCCGCGGGCGGCAGGCCGGAGTCGGGCACGCCGATGACCAGGTCGGCCTCGACGGGCTCCTCATGTGCCAGCTGACGACCCATGTCATAACGGCAGGCGTAGACGCTCTTGCCGTTCATGATGGAATCGGGGCGAGCAAAGTAGACCTGCTCAAAAATGCAGTTAGCAGGCTCTTCGGCGGCAGGCACGCCCTGCTCGGACACAAGGCCCTCGGCGCTGATGCGCAAAATCTCACCGGGACGGACGTCGCGGACGTACTCGGCGCCCACGATATCGAGCGCGCAGGTCTCGGAGGCAACGACCCAGCCGCCGGCGCGCGTGACATGGGTGGTGGCGTCGACCGTCGCGGCGCCGTCCTGCGACGGCAGCTGCGAAACGGATGCGGCATCGGCCTGGTCCAGGCCCTCATCCACCAGCTTGCCCAGCACGAGCGGGCGAATGCCGTGCGGATCGCGGAATGCGTAGAGCGCCTGCTCGTTGATGAGCGTCATGGCGTAGCCGCCGCGCACGAGCTCCATGGTCTTGCGAATGCCCTCGCGCAGATGGCCAGTACGCTGAGTAAAGTAGCCGATGAGTTTGGTCGCGACCTCGGAATCCGAGTTGGAGAGGAACGGTACGCCCAGCTCGATCAGCTGGCGACGCAGCTCGTCGGTGTTGACGAGGGTGCCGTTGTGCGCGAGCGCGATAATGACGCTATTGATGGTAGAGAGGTGCGGCTGAGAGGCTTCCCAGCTCTTGGCGCCGGCGGTGCCGTAGCGCACATGACCCACGGCCAGCTGACCGGAGAGCGTCGACAAGTCGGCATTGGAGAACACGCGGTCGAGCAGGCCCAGATCCTTGCGGACCATAACCGTACCGCCGTCACCAACGGCGATTCCCGCCGATTCTTGGCCGCGATGCTGCAGTGCACGCAGGCCAAAGTACGTCAGTCGAGCCACGTCGCGATCGGGCGCCCAGACACCAAAAACGCCGCATTCCTCATGCAGCTGGTCAGAGTCCGGATCATACGTCGACATGGCGTTCACCTGTCCCGCGGCACGCTCGGCCGCGCGGATGGTTTCTTGAGACATGGCATCCCCTCAGAGCCTCGTATTTTGGCGTTACCCGCCTTATTATACGCACGGCGCGACGCGCTCCCCCGCGCATGAGCAGCGCTTTTTAAAAGCCCACCGAGCTTATTATCCGTTTTGCGACCAAACATTTTATTGGGTAGTCCACTCTCAGGGGCAACGGCCTCGAAGACTTCCCGTGCGCCGTGTCTCGCCCGCGCTAGGGGCTACATTGTTGCAATTGGGACGTTCGTCCTGTCTTTTAGCTGGTCGTCGGCGTATCCTTGTAGGCTACTACAAGACGAGAAAGGTAGCGTATGGATCGAAATCAACTCGACCCCAGTGTCCCCAGCACCACGGAGGCCAAGAAGGTCCCCCTTATCATCAAGGTCTACGCAGTCCTGTGCACCCTATCTGGCGTGGGCACGCTCCCGTCAGTCGCCGTCTTTATGTGGCAGGTCATCACCGCACTCATTAACGGCAACGTCGCCGCTAAGCTCGGTGATAACACCCTGGTCGCGGTTGGCCTTATCGTCGCCGGCATTATGCTCTCGGCGGCAAGCGCGATCATCTTGATCGTCTTTGGCCTGGACCTCATCAAGGACCAGCGGCGCAATGCCGCCCGCCTGTCTTACGTCCTCATCGCATTTACCGTCGTGGAGCTTTTAGTTGACGTGATGCTCCAGGGCATCGGACCCTTCCTGCTGCGCCCCGCCGTCCAGCTTGTCATCCTCATTGCGCTGTCGGCCACCGTCGACCCCACGCTACGCCAGGAGCGCGAACTGCAGCGCCGTCTGCAAGAGATGCTCGACCGCGATGCCGCCGCCGAGGGGATGCTCGGCCGCGACGAAACCGGCGAGGGCTACATCAAGCTCAACTACTTCAACCTGTTCTGGGTATTCTTCGTCTGCAGCGTGTTAGGTCTCATTCTCGAGGAAGTCTGGCATATGGTCGTCGTCGATCCCGGCGTCTATCAGGACCGTGCCGGTATGCTATTTGGCCCCTTTAGCCCCATCTACGGATTTGGCGCGGTGCTCATGACCATGGCGCTCAACCGCTTCTATAAAAAGAATCCTCTGATCATTTTCCTGGTAAGTGCCCTGATCGGCGGCGCTTTCGAGGTGTTTGTAGGCTGGTTTATGCAGACCTCATTTGGCGTGGTGTCGTGGAGCTATTCACACATTAGGCTATTCGGCATGCCCGATCCCATCGCGGTATTGACCGGGGGACGCACATGCACGCCGTTTGCCTGCATGTGGGGCCTGGGTGGCCTCATCTGGATCAAGGTCTTGCTGCCGCGCCTGCTTAAGCTCATCAATATGATTCCATGGAAACGCCGCTACTCTGCTACCGTCATCCTGACCGCCGTCATGTTGATCGACGGCGTCATGACGTTGCAATCGCTCGACTATTGGTATCAGCGCGTCAACGGAACCGTTCGAAATATTCCCGTCGCACAGTTCTATGACAAGCATTTCGATAACGAATATATGGAGAACCGTTTTCAGAGTATGACCATGAGCCCCAAGGACGCCACACGCGTGTAGCAAACGCCAGAGCAAAATAGCTCCAACACATCAAAGCCCGCTGGCAGATCTACATGAACTGCCGGCGGGCTTTCGCTATAGACAGACTCGGATTGCCGACGAGGCCTTACGCCTCGCGCTCGACCTCGCTCACGCACTCGTTCTTGATGGTGCCGACGAGCGACTGCAGCGCATCGACCACATGCGGGCGAATGTCTCCGCCAATGAGCACGAGCATGATGTCGTCGCCCACGGTAAGCTCGCCGCTCGCCAGCCACACGCGCACATAGCCGATACCCGGCATCGTGCGCGTCGCCTCGATAGCGGCCTGCACCTTTTCGGCATCGAAGCCAAACACCATGCCGCCCACCTTGTGGCCTGGCGCCACGCCATCGGTCTCGACTCCGCGCACTTCGGCCTTGGGCGTCGCGCGCACCACGCCGTTGTGTGTCAGGTACATCCCACAATCAGCCGCCGAAACATCGGCCTTGGCTTCGCGCAGCCAAGCATCAACCGAAGGCATCGATTTGCCGTTCTCAAGCATCATTTCTCCTTTTGATTTCCAGGGTAGTCTTTTTGGGACGGGGCCCGGACACTTTATTCCTCGACCGGCGTGAGCACCATGACGGCGCGCGTATTGCTAAATGACAGCGAACGGCAGGTCACAAGCGTTACGACCTTGGTTGCCGAAGCGGCACGATCGGTGGCATCGCTCGCCACGACAGAGGCACCGTCGAGCATCTCGGACAGATAATTCTTCAGTCCGTCATCGCCCTCAAAGTTGGGCGTGCGCGCCTTGGCATACGTGTCCTCGACCACCTTGGTCGCCAGCGGACGCAGCTTATACGTCGCGTCACGTGTGATGTAGTACACGTAGTCCATGCTGTCGAACGTCGCTTGATCGGTCGTATCCGAAATCACGTTGAACATCGAACCGTCGTTCATGTGATGACCGTAAATCGTGGTCTGCTGATCCACCATGCCCGGCGCGGTGTCGTCGCTATCCAGGAAGATGGCACCCGACGCATTGGCGGTGCCGTCGAACAGCGTGTTGAGGTACTTGGAGTTGTTGTTGGTCTGCACCACGGGGTAGTTGATGTTGGTGCCGGGCGCGTAAATCCAACCCACAACCTCGGGATTTGTCTGGGCAAGCGCATTGAAGTCGATAATTGGCACGCCACTGGCGTCCTTGTCGCTCACATATTGCTTTTCGATTTTTTGATACGACTCGCTCGCCTGCTTGTAGCCAATCTGCGCGTTGATAAAGATAGCGGCCGCAGCAACGATCAGGCCAATACCGATGATGATGAGCAGAATGGGAATAATGGAGCGGCGCTTCTTACGCGGCGGCTCGGTGTAGCTGGACGGCGCGCCGCTCGGTTGCCTCGTCGTCCTGGCCTGCTTCTTTGCCGTGCCATATGACGAGGGGCGATACGCCGCCGGCGCGTCCTGGCGTCGGTGCGTCGCCGGCGTCACAGGACGCGCCGCTCGCGGCTGCTGAGGAGAGGATGTCCGACCCTGCTGTGCCGCATGGGCAGCACCCGGCTTCGACGGATCGGGAATCTGAGAAGCCTTGAATCGTTTTCCCTGATAGTCGGACATGGCTCTCCTTATACTGCGGTGAAACGGCGGAACGCCTAGGCGTCGGCCATCTCCTGCTTCATCTTCTCGATAACCTTGCGGTACTCGGGGTCGCAAGCGCCCAGAATCTGCGTGGCGTAGATGGCGGCGTTCTTGGCGCCGTTGATGGCAACGCAGGCCACGGGCACGCCCGAAGGCATCTGCACCATCGACAGCAGCGAATCCATGCCGCCCAGGTCACTCGTCTTCATAGGCACGCCGATGACCGGCAGCGGCGTAAAGGCAGCCACGACACCACCCAGGTGAGCGGCCTTGCCGGCGGCGGCGATAATCACTTTGATACCGCGATCGGCGGCAGTCGAGGCCCACTCGTGGACCTTCGCCGGCGTGCGGTGTGCGCTCGCGATCACGAGCTCATAGGGCACACCCAGCGCCTCGAGCTCGGCGGTGCAACCTTCCATAACGCCCAGATCGGACTTGGAGCCCATGATAATCCCGACAACCGGCTTTTGATCTGCCATAAACAAAGACCTCCTGTTGAGAGCGGTGACGCGGCGGATCCGCGACCCTTAACTACTGAGAGTAGTATAGCTGCTCCCGTCCCTGCGGTCTTTGTGGCGCTTCGCGGGCGGGCCAGGCTTTATCTTCACTCCCCTTGCTTCGCAAAGTCGCTCAGACAATAAACCCAGCCCGCCGCGGGGCACCCGGGGACCTACCGGGAATTGCCATGACATACGTTGGCTGAAATATTAACGTGGGATCCGCCGTTCGAACGAACGGCGGATCCCACACTCACTTTTTATTCAGCCCTAGTCATCGCGCAAAGCCCCTTTGGCAGCACACGGTGCAACCGAGTCACCGCAGGCCGGGGCGGGAGGGGCCGAGTTTCCTCCTGAGCGACTCTGCTTGCAGCCGGAGCGAAAGGGGGAAATCTCGGCCCCTCCCGCCCCGGCCGGACAGGTCACACTACACCGTGTACTGCGGCAGGTCCTGCAGGGCGATGACGTCCATGCCCATGTCGTTGGCGCTACCGTGACCCTGCTGGTCCTCACGCACCGCCTCGATGGCGCTCACGTACGTGTTGGCGGCAGACATCGCCGTCACGCAGGTCACGCCGCGGCGCACTGCCTCGGTACGCAACAGATAGCCGTCGCCACGCGAACCTGGGCCGTACGGCGTGTTGACGATCACCGCAATCTTGCCATCGGCGATGAGGTCGCCGATGTTGGGGCGCTCGCCGTCATGCGGGCCGCTAATCTTCTCCACGACCTCGCACGTCACGTTGCCGCCACGCAGCACGCGCGCCGTACCCTCGGTGGAGCAGATGTCAAAGCCCAGGTAGCGCAGGATACGCGCGACCGAAAGGATGTGGCGCTTGTCGCGATCGCACACGCTAATGAACACCTTGCCGGCGCTCGGGTCGGGCAGCTTGTAGTCGATCGCCAGCTGCGTCTTGGCGTATGCCTCGGGATAGCTCTTGGCGATACCCATGACCTCGCCCGTCGACTTCATCTCGGGACCCAGGATAACGTCGGCGCCCGGGAAACGACCCCAGGGCATAACGGCTTCCTTCATGCAGAACCAATCGAGCTGACGCTCGTCGCTCGGCAGGCCCAGGCTGGCGATGGAATCGCCCGCCATGATACGCGCCGCACACTTGGCCAGCGGCACGCCGGTGGCCTTGGAGATAAACGGCACGGTGCGGCTGGCACGCGGGTTGGCCTCGATCACGTAAACGGTCTCGCCCTTGATGGCGTACTGCACGTTAACCAGGCCGCGTACGCCCAGCGCCATCGCGATGCGGCGCGTGGTCTCGCGGAGCTTCGCCTGCAGGCTCTCGCTAAAGCTGAACGGCGGAATGCAGGTCGCAGAGTCGCCGGAGTGAATACCGGCCTCCTCGATATGCTCCAGAATGCCGCCGATGTAGACCTCTTCGCCATCGCACAGGGCGTCGACATCGGACTCGATCGCACCCTCCAGGAAGCGATCGAGGTACACCGGGTAGTCGGGGCTAATGCGCGCGGCCTCGGCCATGTAATCGCGCAGATGCTCGGCATCGTAGGCGATCATCATGCCGCGGCCGCCCAGCACGTAGCTCGGACGCACCAGCAGTGGGTAGCCGATGTGCGCGGCCACGGCCTCGGCCTCCTCAAACGAGGTGGCCTGGCCCGCCGGCGGGTACATGATGCCCAGCTTGTCGAGCAGGGCGGCAAAGCGCTCGCGGTCCTCGGCAAAGTCGATGGCATCGGGCTTGGTGCCCATGATGTTGACGCCACTCTCCTCGAGCATGCGCGCCAGCTTAAGCGGGGTCTGGCCGCCAAGCGTCACCACGACGCCGTCGGGGCGCTCAACATCGATAACGTCCATGACGTCCTCGTAGGTAAGCGGCTCAAAGTAAAGGCGGTCGGACGTGTCGTAGTCGGTCGAGACGGTCTCGGGATTGCAGTTGACCATGATGGTCTCAAATCCGCGGGCCGCCAGCGCATAGCTCGCATGCACACAGCAGTAGTCGAACTCGATACCCTGGCCAATGCGGTTGGGGCCGGCGCCCAGGATCATCGCCTTGGGCTTGTCCGCCGGCGTGGTCTCGTCGGGAGCCACGCACTTCTTGGCATCCGGACTCGTGCGGTAGATGTTCTCGTACGTCTTGTAGTGGTACTCCGTGGCGCTCGAGAACTCCGCAGCGCAGGTATCGACCGTCTTCATGCTGGGAACCACGCCAAGGCCCTTGCGATAGGCGCGCACAAAGCGCTCGTCCGAGCCGGTCAGCGCGGCGATCTCGGCGTCGCTCGTGCCGTACTGCTTGAGCAAGCGCATCGCGTCGGCGTCGATATCCTCCACACGCAGGCCGCGGATGCTTTCCTGGACCTGCACCATGTCGTTGATACGGTTGAGGTACCACGGATCGATGCCGCAGATGGCATGGATGCGGGTGATGTCCCAGCCACGGCGCAGGGCCTCGACCACAAAGAAGATGCGGTGCTCGGTCGGGGTGCCCACGGCCTGGGCGAGCTCGTCGTCGCTCAGCTTGTCGGCACCCTCCTTGCCACCGGCGCAGATACCCTGGTGACCGTCCTCCAGCGAGCGCATGGCTTTGCCGAAGGCCTCCTCAAAGGTGCGGCCAATCGCCATAATCTCGCCCACTGCCTTCATGCGCGTGGTGAGCGTGGGGTCGGTACCCTTGAACTTCTCGAAGGCAAAGCGCGGCACCTTGACAACGCAGTAGTCAATCGTGGGCTCAAAGCAGGCAGGCGTTGCCTTGGTAATGTCGTTGACGATCTCGTCGAGCGTGTAGCCCACAGCCAGGCGCGCGGCGGCCTTAGCGATGGGGAAACCCGTGGCCTTGGAGGCCAGCGCGGACGAACGGCTCACGCGCGGGTTCATCTCGATGACGATCAAGCGACCGGTCTGGGGGTTCACGGCAAACTGCACGTTGGAGCCGCCGGTCTCGACGCCAATCTTCTCCAAGATGGCGAGCGACGCGACACGCATGCGCTGATACTCAAGGTCGGAGAGCGTCTGCGCCGGCGCCACAGTGATGGAGTCGCCGGTGTGCACGCCCATGGGGTCGAGGTTCTCGATGGAGCACACGATGATGCCGTTGCCGGCCGCGTCGCGCATGACCTCCATCTCGTATTCCTTCCAGCCCTCGATGGACTCCTCCACGAGCACCTCGCCGGCCGGGGAAAGCTCCAGCCCCTGGGAGACGATGCGGACGAGCTCATCCTCGTCGCGCGCGATGCCGCCGCCGGCGCCGCCCATGGTGAACGACGGGCGCAGTACCACGGGGAACCCGAGCTCGCCGGCGATGCGCAGGGCGTCTTCCACGGAGTAGGCGTAGCCGGCCCGCGAGACCTCGATGCCGAGGTCGGCCATGCACTCGTTGAAGAGTTTGCGGTCCTCGCCGCGCTCGATGACGTCCACGTCGCAGCCGATGAGCTCTACGCCATAGCGCTCGAGCACGCCGGACTTGGCCAGTTCCACGGCCGTGTTCAGGCCCGTCTGCCCGCCGAGGGTGGGCAGGCACGCATCGGGCCGCTCCTTCGCGATGCCCTTTTCCACGAAAGCCGGTGTAATGGGCTCCACGTAGGTGGCGTCGGCCAGCTCCGGGTCGGTCATGATGGTGGCCGGGTTCGAGTTTACGAGAATGACCCGGTAGCCCTCCTCGCGCAGCACCTTGCAGGCCTGGGCGCCGGAGTAGTCGAACTCACAGGCCTGGCCGATGA
>CATZIG010000003.1 GCA_958419975.1 uncultured Collinsella sp. | reverse complement strand
GATCCGGTCCGACCGGGCCGCGCGGCAAGGAGATATATTGCCAGACCGGAGGGGCGCCGGGGGCGGGAATCGCGCACTCCATATTTTGTTCACAAATGAATAGGTCCCTCAGTCGCATCACTGAGGTTAAAACTGAAGCATTGGCTTCTGATATTGGCGATGACCAGCTGTTTTATGAGTATTGAGACATCGGTCATCTCTGGAGCGCTACTTTACTCCAAAGGCATCAGCTATTTGTTTCCCATCGGTAAAAGGCGGGTTTTGTTCGCCAAGCGTTCTTATATATAGATAGATACGGGTTCGAACCCGTGCACCGGCAACAAAAAAGACGGCCAACCGAAGTTGACCGTCTCAACAATCTTTGGGTGGGCCGTCAGGGGTTCAGCCTGCTTCGCAGGCGGCCGCTGCGGCGCTTTCGCGCCTTGCGCGCTGCGCTGGCAAACGCTCACGCGTTTACTCAGCTCCGCGCCCCGACGGGTTCGAACCCGTGCACCGGCAACAAAAAAGCGACCAACCGGAGTTGATCGCTTTCTATTCCATGGTGGGCCGTCAGGGGTTCGAACCCTGGACCTTGGGATTAAAAGTCCCCTGCTCTGCCAGCTGAGCTAACGGCCCGCGGGTGGCATTGTACCACGGTCTGGGACTATTCCCAACTCCATTGGCCGTTCTGGAAAATCACAACTTCACGTCCATCAGGCGTAATGCCCGTAATATCGATGTCGTCCGTGCCGATCATAAAATCGACGTGCGTGCTCGAGACGTTAACGCCATGCTCCAGGAGCTCTTCCTTGGACATGTCGTACCCACCCTCGATGCATTCGGGGAAACCGACACCTAGCGCGAGATGGCAGCTAGCGTTCTCGTCATAGAGCGTGTCATAGAACAGAACGCCGCTTTCGCGGATCGGAGTGTTCTTGGAAATGAGCGCGACCTCGCCCAGATGAGCGGCACCTTCATCGGTGTCAATAATGCTCGCAAGCGTTGCCTTGCCCACGCGGGCGTCGTAGTCCACCACGCGGCCGCCCTCGAACTTAATCCAAAAATCTTCGACTTTATTGCCGTGGTGGATGAGCGGCATGGCCGAGTACACGATACCGTCGGCGCGCATGCGATCGGGCGAGGTGAAGACTTCCTCGGTGGGAATGTTGGGGAAGAAGGGGTGTCCATCGGGCGTCTTGCCCTTGCCGCCGGCCCACTCGTGACCCTTCGTCATGCCAATCGTCAGATCGGTTCCATTTGCCGCGGTGTAATGCAGGTAGTCGAAACGATTGTCGTTCAGGAAACGCAGGTTCTTTTCGAATGCGGCGTCATGGAGTTCCCAGTCGCTCTCCGGGTCCTGGCCATCGGCGCGCGCAGTGTGCAGAATCGCATTCCACAGTTTATAGATTGCAACCTCATCGGCGTCTCCTGGGAACGCCTCGTGCGCCCAAGCCACGACCGGAGCGCCGGCGATGCACCACGGATTGATGTTGTAATCCAGTCCACGGCGGAAAACTTTGCACTGCGTATTCCTCGCCTTTGATGCCGCGGCCGGCTTGGCTGGATCGATGCCCTTGAGGGCCGCAGGATCCGCACCTTCGATAAAGACAAAGCAGGCACCATCCTGGGCCAAGGAATCCAGCTGCATGCGCTTCCACTCGGGTGTCTGCTCAAAATAGCTTTTCTCGACATGCTCGTACGTGAGCCTCGTCACGGCATCATCGGCCCAAATGACCGTCACGTGGCCGGCGCCGGCAGCATAGGCCTCCGCGACCACCACGCGCGCAAACGGCGCGCACTCGACCGGAGACTGAACGACGACCTCCTGGCCGGGCTTGACGTTTACGCCCTTGCGGACGACCAGGCGCGCGTAGTTTTTAATCTTGGGCTCCAGGGCCTTCATGCCCTCCAGAGCCTCTTCGACCGTCAGGGCAGCTCGAATCATGTGCCACTCCATCTATCTATAGAACAGTAAAAAGGCGCGCCGCAAAAACGACGCGCCTTATATCTTAGCGATAAGTATGTATGCAAACGCTACTTCTTCTTGGAGTCCTTCTTGTCCTCCTCGGCAGCCGCGCGCTCAATAAGAGCGTTGAGCTTGTTCTCGGACATGCCCTCGGCCTGCGCGCGGTACATGTTGCGCAAGGGACGAATACGAGCGAAGTCATAGATAAAGTCGCCCAAAATGATGACGTAGGACAAAACAATGCCGACCATCTGGACAGGGCTGGACACCATGCCAGCGGGAGCGAAGTACAGCGAGGCCCAAATTGCCACGACGAGCACCATGCCAATGGCGAGCACAATCCACCAGATGCGACGGCGCTTGGTGTAGTCCTCGTCCTGCTTGAGGAGGATATTCGACACCGTATAGATGCGGTCCTCCTTGGCGCGCTGCTTAGCCTTGCGGGCGCGCTTCTCCTCTTTAGAGAGGCCCTCGAGGTTCTCGCCCTTCTCGAGCTCTTTGCGGCGTGCCTTAGACGAAGCCGGCACGACGCGAACGGAGCTCGCTGCTTGGCGGGCGGGCTTAGCAGATGCGGCAGACTTGCGCGCAACCCCGGTAACTTCGTGGGATTGCGTGCGCTTGTTCGTGGCGCTACGGGTACTCACTTATGCGTTCTCCTTCATGCTTGTGAACTGGGAGCCCGTGATGATCTGGAAGGCCTCGCGATAGCGCTCGGACGTGCCATCGATGACCTCGGCGGGCAGGTGCGGGGTCTCCCCCGTCATATCCCAGTTGGCCTTGAGCCAATTGCGGACGAATTGCTTGTCGTAGCTAGGCTGGATCTTGCCCTCCTCGTAGCTGGCAGCAGGCCAGAAACGGCTGGAGTCGGGCGTGAGACACTCGTCGATCAGCGTGACCTTGCCATCGATGACACCAAACTCGAACTTGGTGTCGGCAATGATGATGCCACGGGTCGCGGCGTACTCGGCGGCAGCCTTGTAGATCTTGAGGGAAAGGTCACGAATCTGCGTGGCGATGTCCTCGCCCACGATCTCGCAGCAACGCTCGAACGAGATGTTCTCGTCGTGGTCACCGATCTCGGCCTTCGTGGACGGCGTGAACAGCGGCTCAGGAAGCTTGGAAGCCTCGGTCAGGCCCTCAGGCAGCTGGATGCCGCAGACGGTGCCGTTCTCGTCGTAGGTCTTCTTGCCCGAACCGGTCAGATAGCCGCGGACGATGCACTCGATAGGAATCGTCTGGGCCTTCTTAACCAGCATGGCGCGGCCAGCGAGGTAGTCACGATACTCAGCAAACTCCTCGGGGAAATCCGCCGGGTCGATGGAAACGAGATGGTTGGGGACGATGTCGGCAAACTTATCGAACCAGAATGCCGAGATGCGATTGAGTACCTCTCCCTTAAACGGAATCTCGTCGGGAAGAATGAAGTCGAACGCAGAAATGCGGTCGGTGGCGACCATCAGCAGGTTTTCACCGGCATCGTAAATATCACGAACCTTGCCACGGGAATCCGGACGACGCTCCATCGTTGTCACGTGAGTCACTCCTTACCTAAATACGACAGAAATGCGGGTTCTTTCCCGCATGTTTTCGCAAACTCGGAGCGGCAGGGACGCGGCCCCTCCTTCACCGAATAGCGAAAAGCTAGTGCTCCATTGTAGTAGATGCCGCGTCTGCCGTGTGCTCGCGGGGCAGATGAATTGTAAAAGTCGTACCCTTTCCAAGCTCCGACTCCACGGATATGTAGCCATGGTGACGCTCGACGATCTGCTTGGTCACGGCGAGGCCAACGCCCAGGCCGCCAGCTTCGCGGGCGCGGCTGGCATCGGCGCGCCAAAACCGCCCGAAGATGCGCGACAAATCGTCCTTGGCAATACCGATGCCGGTATCAGAAACGGCAATGCTGACGTGCTTGCGGTCACTGAGCACCGACACCACGACCCAACCGCCCTCGGGGGTGTAGCGCATGGCGTTGCTCATGAGGTTGATAACACATTGCGTGATCATGTCGGGATCGGCCTCGACGACATCGTCGTGACCCTGGGTCTCGTCCGCAAAACGCAGGCGCAGATCGCGGTCGACAAACAGGCGCTCCTGGGCATTAACGATGGAACGCACGAAAGGAACCATGTCCACCGGCTCAAGGTTGAGCGGAGCCGTGCTGTTTTCCATGCGCGACAGGTCGAGCATCTGCTGCACCAGACGAGCCAGGCGACGCGTCTCGGAAGCAACGGTTTCCAAATGCTCATCGTCGGTGGGATACACGCCATCCTGCATGGCCTCGACCGTTGCGAGCATGGCCATAAGCGGCGTGCGAAGCTCGTGTGCAACGTCTGAGGTCAGGCGCTTCTCGTGTTTCATATCCTTCTCGAGCGAAGTGGCCATCTCATCGAAGGTCTCACCCAGCTGATCGATCTCGTCATCACCGCGCAGTCCCGTGCGAGCCGACAGGTCGCCGTCACGGATTTGCTTTGCGGTACTGGTGATGCGATGAATCGGCTTGGTGAGCATGCGCGACACGAGCGATCCGATAACGACCGAAATGCAGATTGCAACAACCGCGGCGAGGGCCATGGCGTTAAAGGTCTTCTCCCTAAACGCAGAGTCCGCCTTGGTGAGCAGAGCGTCGGAGCCGATGGCCCACAGCTTTACCTGTCCGACATGCTCGCCGGAAGACGTTACAATCTCGACGTTAGCAACGCTATCGGAGTCGGTTGGAGCAGACGAGACCGGGCTATGCGATGCCCTCTTGCCGCTCGTGTCGTCGGTCGTAGCCTGGTTTTCGCGTACATCGGCGGTGGCGCTTGCCGAGGGCCAGGAATCGTCATAAACGATCACACCCTTTTTATTGACGACCTGCATGCCCAGATCGTCGGAAACCAAACTCGACGTTGCGACCGTGCGCAGTTCTCCCGCGGTCCAAGAGCCGTTTTCCTCATATGAGGTCGCCAACTTCTCGGCAGCGGAATTTGCGATTTCGACGATATTGGAGCGTGTGTAATCCGAAAAGACCGTGCCCCACACAACAGAGACAACGCCCACCAGCACCAATACCGTCATGAGCGATGTCAGAGCAAAAGCAAGTGCCATGCGCGAGGGATAGCTCATCGTTGGCCGTGAATCGGAACGAGGCGTGTTCCAACTAGCCTTGGAACCCGCCTCGCTCTCCTGCTTGTGCTTTTGTCCGATTTCAAAGCGCGCAGGTGTCATATGTGATTTCCCTATTTCTCGTCCGACTTATCGGTCTTGGCCGGAGCCTCGAAGCGATAGCCGACACCATGGACGGTGTAGAGCCACTTGGGCTTCTTGGGATCATCGCCCAGCTTGGCGCGAAGATTCTTCACGTGGCTATCGATGGTGCGCTCATAGCCCTCAAAGTCATACCCGAGCACTTTCTCGACCAGCTCCATGCGGTTATACACACGGCCGGGATGGCGGGCAAGCGTGGTGAGCAGCTTGAACTCGGAAGCCGTCAGATCGACTTCCTTGCCCTCGACCAAGATCTTGTGGCCCGAGATATCGATGACCAGATCGCCGAAGTCGAGCACCTCGACGGCGGGTTCGTCGGCCTGATGGGCACGGCGGAACAGAGCACGAACGCGGGCGACGAGCTCGCGCGGCGAGAACGGCTTAATCAGATAGTCATCGGCGCCGAGCTCAAGACCGATAATACGGTCCTCGATCTCGCCCTTAGCCGTCAGCATGATGATGGGGACATCCGAGGTATCGCGAATGGTGCGGCAAACGCGCTCGCCGGGAATCTTGGGGAGCATAAGGTCGAGCACGACCAGGTCGAACTGATGCTTCTCGAACTCCTCGATCGCGGACTGACCGTCGCCGACGCCCACAACCCAGTAGCCTTCGCGCTCGAGATAGGCAGCGACGGCGTCACGGATTGCCTTCTCATCCTCGACCAGCAGAATCTTTTTTGCATCTGAAGCCATAACACGGCCCCCCTGTCTCAATTAGCTAAGAACAAGCCCATTTTAACGCACCTGAGCCCGCCGGATGCCGCTATGACGCGGCAGCTCGGCGGGCGGTACTCACAATTACAACGCGTTTATTCCCCTGTTGGCGCCTTTTTAACCCCTCTAAGCTTAAAGAGAGAATAGGCGTGCAGTGACCGTCTCTGGTATACCCTGGCTGTTGCGCACCGTGGCGTACGTAAGGAATGAGTCCGACTTTCCCGCCGTAGCTGGATAATCGCCATACTCCAAAGCGCGGTCGGGCGACAGCAGCGAGCCATAGGTCTTGGCAGAGGTGTCGATCAGGAAATGCGACGCCTGTACCTTAACAAGGTATTTATTCTTCTTGCCAGCCGCACATGCAAGCGGCTCGCGGGACAGGAAGAGATACGGCCCTCCCTCATTACCGATATACGTGCCCATATTGCCCAGGCTGCCCACGCCACTATAGGTCGCCTCGATAGAAAACACGAAGGTATCGCCCATATATACGGCCTCGAAAGGCGAGACTGACGAGGGAAGAACTAGCTGGGCACGTTTGGTGTTGTTGCCGTCGGTCAGATCGATTGCCGTTATGCCGTAGTAGACGCCCTCGTCGTTGCGGACACGCGGCGAGATGGTCAAAATGCCGTCGCTCGCGCGCGGGGCCGATGCAAAGCGGCCCGTCGATTTCCAAATTACCTCGGCCTTGGATTCATCAAGCGAGCGACGATAGCAAAACGAATCACTACTCGTTTTATTGCCGCCTGCCGAAGGCATTTTATACCAGATGACTGATGACCCGAACGCCGTGAACAGGGGCGGATCATAGTCCTTGCCACCTCGATCGAGCTCAAGCACGTCGCCAGAGAGCGAAGCGCCCGACAGATTTTGAGCGTAGAGCTTCCACGATGAATTGGCAAAGTTCATCTCAACCCACGCGAATACGCCGTCGCCGGCACGGACATCGTAGAATGCGTATCCCGTGCCCTCGATAGGATCCTCGATTAATGTGGTAAGCGAGCCATCGCCCAGGTTGAGCACGCCGAGTGTGTTGGCGTGCAGTGCCGATGCGGGCGCCATCATCGCCGCGGCGTAATCGCCGTCGCAGTAGTACAGCAGCGTACCCAGAGGCAGCGTCCACGATGACGCCGGCTCAAGATCGATGTCGACAGCCTCATACTCATCCGTAATCGAGATGATTTTGGAATCGTCCTTGATAACCTGCGGCTCGCCGGCGGCATCATCGCTGGTACCCGTTTTTTTCGAGCATCCGGCAAGCACCGTGGCAGCGCCCGCGGCAGCCCCACCGAGTACAAAGCCGCGACGCGATATTCCGTTCTTGATGTGATCGGCGATACCCATTAGGCGATCTCGGCGCGAGCGGCCTCGATAGCGCGCGTAAGCTGGTCGGCGCAGGAGGTCTTTTTCATACCGCAGGTATTACCGGCGAGAACCTCGATTACGCGATCGGCGGGAGCGCCCTCGACCAGCTTGGAGATAGCCTTGAGATTGCCGTCGCAGCCGCCGGTAAACTCAACGCCCACCACCTTGTTGCCGTCATCGGAAAGGTCAAGGTGAATATTGCGAGCACACACGCCCTGAGGCTTGTAATCAAACGAAATCATGCGATCCCCTCTCAGAATGTTATTCGAGACGACTATTATCCCCGTCTTTCCCTAAATGCAACGAGGCGCTTTGCCGGCAACACACATTACCAGCAAAGCGCCCTAAAAAGCTAACGTTATGCCCGAACCTACTCGAAGCTCAGCTGCTCCAGACGATCAAAGACCGTGTCGATACGGGTGAGGAAGTCCCACGGATCAAAGATCTCGTCGAGCTTCTCCTGACTGACGGTGCAGCGCGGGTCGGCCTCGAGACGCTCCTTAAAGGTGGGGCCGGAGACACAATCCTGTACCTCGTGCCAGGTTGCCATAGCGTTCTCCTGCACAATGGCGTACGCGTCCTCGCGGGTGATGCCCGTGTCGACGAGGGCAAGCAGTACCTTGGAAGAGAAGATGAGGCCGCGGGTCTTATTGAGGTTGGCCATCATGCGGGCGGGATACAGTTGCAGGCCGTCGATAACGCGGATGAGGCACTGGAACATGTGGTCGAGGGCGATGAAGCTATCGGCCTGGGCGACGCGCTCGGCAGAGGAGTGCGAAATGTCACGCTCGTGCCACAGGGCGACGTTATCGAAGGCAACCTGGGCGTTGGACTTCACGACGCGCGACAGACCGCAGACTTTCTCCATGGTGATGGGGTTGCGCTTGTGCGGCATGGCTGAGCTGCCCTTTTGGCCCTTACGGAACGGCTCCTCGGCCTCGAGCGTATCGGTCTTCTGTAGATTGCGAACCTCGGTAGCGATGCGCTCACAGGTGGCCGCTGTAGTGGCAAGCACGCCGGCAAGGTAGGCATGGTGATCGCGGCTGATGACCTGCGTGGACAGGGGATCGTGGACCAGGCCCAGGTGCTCGCAGACGTACTCCTCGACGAACGGCTCGATGGAGCTGTACGTGCCGACAGCGCCCGAGATAGCACCGAAGGCAACATTCTTGCGGGCGTCCTCAAGACGATCCAGATCGCGCTTGAGCTCCCAGGCCCAAGAGCCAAACTTCATGCCGAAGGTCATCGGCTCGGCGTGGATGCCATGAGTGCGGCCGGCACAGAGCGTGTTGCGCTCCTCAAAGGCGCGACGCTTGCAAATCTCGCCGAGCTTCTTGACGTCCTCGATGATCAGGTCGCAGGCCTGGGTGAGCTGGTAGCACAGGGCCGTGTCGCCCAGATCCGAGCTGGTCATGCCATAGTGAACCCAGCGGCTGGGCTTGGGGTCGCCCTCGGGAACATCGGCATCGATGTATTCCTTCATGTTGGTCAGGAAGGCAATGACGTCGTGGCGCGTGACTTCCTCGATCTCATCGACCTTCGCCTTCTCAAAGTTGGCATGGTCGCGGATCCACTGGGCCTCGTCTTTGGAAATACCGATCTTGCCGAGCTCCGCCTGGGCCTCGCAGGCCAGAACCTCGATTTCCTGCCAAATGGCGTACTTGTTCTCGAGGGAGAAGATGTGTCCCATCTCCGGGCGGGTATAGCGATCGATCATAGCGGCTCCTTTTTGGTTATTGGCACGTTGGTCGTAACCCAACCATTGTACCGTGCGCAGGTGCAAGTATGGGCAGCAGGCATTAACCTAACATTTTGGAATTGGAGCGGGCATGGGGACGTCCGCGTATTTGCTTCGCAAATCCGCACCGGCTGCGGTCGATCCCCTCGGATTCACGGTGACGATGGGGAAGACTTTGTTGAATTGGCCGTCCCGAGGTCTTCTGTGCTCCATGGAGCGGACAACGGGACGTCCGCGTATTTGCTTCGCAAATACGCACCGGCTGCGGTCGCCTATCGGCGACCTTGCCTGCTCGCTATAAACGCTTCGCGTTTATTTAACGCTCGCACCCTGTCGGGTTCGAGTCCCGGCGCTTTATTGAAAAAGGCACGGTAACGAAACGTTACCGTGCCTGAAATTCGAATGGAGCGGGCAACGGGACTCGAACCCGCGAGTGTCAGCTTGGGAAGCTGATGCCTTACCACTTGGCGATGCCCGCATATGTGGGGGATAGTATAACGCGGTTGTCTTGTTCGATACAAGAGTGGCGATGCTTGTTTTAGCTGTGGAGATTCGTTTGAAAATCGCGTCAATTGTGGAGATGAGGACCTTTAACCTCCTGTTCTCCTTATCTTCTACCTGCGCTTTTGCTTGATTGTTGTATTTGAGCTCAATTTGTCAGGAATTGGGCAAGCTTTTGGTCAGGCTCCGGTACTTACCCGCATGAACCTCGGGGGTAGCCTCATCCTACGCGTCGCAACCTCCCCATGCGGCGCACGAGGGATAAGGAGCAGCCATGTCCAACGCACCCACGCACTCTGTCCACAGCGCAATCGCAACAGGTCCGCTGCTCCTGCTCCTCTTCCTGCTTTTCGGCTGCCTGACACCGGGAGCCGCATTTGCCGTCGATGGCTACGGTCAGCTCGGCTTCCGCACTATTAGCGATGATTGTGGGCCCTTCTTCATCGGCAAGTATGAAGCTCAAGACGCCTCGATTGCCTACTGCATGAACCAGGAGCGCCCCGGCCCCACCAAGCCGGGCGGCCCATGGCTCAACTTTGATCAAGGCTGGGTGTGGCTCGACGACGAGTTCGCGGCAATCGTTTGTCACGGATATCCTACCGCCACGTCGTTTGGCGGTTACCATCTTTCACCCGATCGCGCCCGCGCCGCAACCCAGCTTGCCGTATGGATGCTCAACGGCACTACCCATGTCGACGGTACTTACTCTTACACGACCGCTCAGGGCAAAACCAAGAGTGGGCACTTTACCGCTGACAATGAAGTCGTGGCGGCGGCGCGGTGGCTCCACGACAGCGCAAAATCAGGAAACATCAAAGCCGCTCCACACCGCGCGCGACGCTATCTAGGAGCCGTATCGGGCGGCAGCAAACGTCAGGACATGCTCTATGTACTGCCGGCGGTCTCTGTTTCCTTCCAAAAGCAGTCTGCAAACGCTGCCATTACCAGCGGAAACAATACTTATCAGTTTGACGGGGCAACATTCGATATTTTTGAGAGCGCCAGCGGCGCGCATGTCGGCACCATCCAGATGGACAGCAACGGTCGGGCGCAAGCAACACTTCTGCCCAACACGGCATACTACCTAGTTGAAACGAAGGCGCCGGCCGGCTATGTCCCCCGTCGTGATCGCATCGCCTTTACCACGGGGAATGACGGTGGACAGGTCGCCATTGATGAACAGCCCGGCACCATCAACCTGCGTATCGTAAAACTCGATGCCGCGACGAATGCCGGCCCCCAGGTGGGATCTTCACTCGCAGGAGCAGAGTTCACGTGTGTGTCGCAATCAACCCCTGGATGGGCGCAAATCCTCACGACCGACGAAAGCGGTCGGGCTACCCTCGTCGATGTCCCCTTAGGAACCTTTACCATCTACGAATCAAAAGCCCCCGAGGGCTACCTGCCATCCAACGACAGCTGGACCTATACCGTTGGAGCCGACCAGCTCGGCGATTCAAGCGTAGTCGAGATCGAATCTCGCATTTCCGATATCCCCATTGCGTTTGACCTTGAGATTTCCAAATTCAAGGATTACGGCAATAGCGACCAATCCGGCCTGGAGCAGCCGGCGGAAGGTGTTGTCTTTGAGGTTGTCAGCAACAGCTCTCAGCAGGTTGTTGGCACACTGACCACAAACGTCTATGGCTTTGCCTCCACCAAAGATCAGCCCGAAGCATGGTTCGGCACAGGCAAGCGACCCGCCGGTGTCCACGGAGCTGTCCCATACGACCGTGCCGGCTACACGATTCGCGAGGTTCCGGAAACCGTCCCCGAGGGTTTTAAACGTGCAGGGGAATGGACCGTCGGGGCCAATCAGATTTCCAACGGCGCCGAGCTTCAATATATCGTGGACAACCACGCGCTGTCGACGCATCTCCAGATTGTAAAACGCGATGCCCAAACAGGCGCTTCTGTTCCACTAGCCGGATTCACCTTCCAACTCCTAGACAGCAATCACGAACCTGTCTCACAAACTTGCTGGTATCCAGCACATAACGTAATGGACACCTTTACGACTGACGCGACCGGGACCGTCACACTGCCCGAATCGCTCGTGCCGGGCACCTATTATGTACGCGAAACCTCGGCCAAAGAGCCCTATCTTGTCGGCGAAGAGATCGAGGTAAACATACCCGCCGACATGAACCTAACGCCCGTTGCAGTCGCCTCGTATTATGACCACGCCGCGACCGGAAACATCAGGATCGTTAAAACCGATGCCATAGACGGCAGCAGCCTCGCGGGCGCCGTCTTTGAGATCCGTGCCTCGAGTGATATCGTGCGCCCCGACGGTAGCATTGCCGCGCTCGACGGTGAGACTGTCGCTACCATCACGACGGATGAAACTGGAGAAGCACGCGCGGACAACCTCCCGCTGGGACTTGGCGCCGCACGCTACGAGGTTGTCGAGACTCAAGCGCCGGCAGGCTTCTTGCTCGATCGGACAACCCATATTGTCGACCTTACTTATGCCGACCAGAAAACACCCGTTGTAGAAGCACGGCTTAACGTATCCGACGATTACACCAAGGTTGATATCTCCAAGGTCGATGCAAGCGGTGAGCAGGAAGTGGAAGGCGCACAACTCACCTTATATGGTCCCGATAAAACCGAAATAGACTCCTGGACCTCATCCGACAAGCCACACCGCGTCGAACATCTTGCACCCGGCACCTACTCGTTGCGCGAAATGATGTCTCCGCGGACCTATGACCTTGCCGAGGAAATAACGTTTGAAATAAAGGATACGGGAGAAGTCCAATCCGTCGCGATGAAGGATGCGCCCATCGAGATCAAGGGACAGGTCGACAAGCGTCAGGAACTTGTCCAACCTATCGAAAAGGGCCTGTTGGCTAACGGCGATGGTAAAAATTGCGCCGCGACGCAAACTAATACGGATGGACTTTTCTCCTATACCATCGACGCTCGAAACGATTCCGCTACTTGGGTTGATGAGTTTACGATTACCGATGATCTTGAGTGCGCCAAAGACGGCACGGCGAGATTCATCTCAATCGAAACCCCCGTCGCCATCGGCGACCTCAACGGTCTGTGCAACGTGTGGTATCGCACGACGCCGTTGGACTCGACAGACGTCGATGAGCCGGCGAACGCGACACTTGACGATGGACACGAAAATCCTTGGCTTGAGTCCGACGAAGTAAAAGAGAGCCTTGGTGAGGACTGCCGCCTCGTCGATTACGACGGCTGGCGCCTCTGGAAGGCGGATGTCTCGACCACGGAATCCACCACACTCGAGGCGGAAGAGCTCGACCTTGCATCCAATACCGTCGTAACAGGCATTCGAATTGAATACGGTGCGGTAGCCGCCGACTTTACGACTCGAAGCGATGTGGATTCTTGGACCCGCGATGATCTCAAAGATGAGCACGACGACCTTGACGATGCCAAAGCAATCCTTGGCACAGACGCTCGGGGCGCAGTCGTACACATGCAGGCAACGTCGGCTTATACGCCCCAAACCGCACTCACCAACAGCGCGCGCGTCGATCTTTGCCGCAACGGTGGCGGCGATAAACTTGAGTCACATGACGAGGACAGCGTCATTCAACGCTGTACCCTACCGCAGGACCTACCGGCAACAGGATCAGTTCCCATCGCCGCTTGCATCACCGCGCTCCTGACCTCGGGTGCCGCAGCCCTATGGTTCGCTCGCCTTAGGTCGATCCCAAAGAAGCGCTAGCGCGATGAAAAAGCGGGCGAGCCAGTCCCCTGGCTCGCCCGCTTTCAATCATTTAAATCGCCGCATCTACTCTGCAGACGAAGATCCACCATCAACGATTGCCTGCTCGGACTCAGGAATCCCATCGGCACCCGTACTCTGTTCTTGCTCCACCTCTTCGCTGATTGCGGAGGCGGGGGTCGAGCCCTTTGCACCCACGATGTAGGCAGCCCCAAATCCTAACGCAATGGCAATCAAGGTCAAAATCACGTAGACAGGCCAATGGCGCTTAATATACGAAAACACGTTGACTCCTTAGAGCTCCGTCTACGAACGGCGGATAACCTCGGTCACGACCTCGGATACCGTAGCAATGTTCGTCGGGTTGACATTGTGGGGCAGGTCGTCCTCGGTACGAGCGCAAGCCAGACGCGTGCCGTCCACGCCGGCGATGGTAAGGGCTCGGCGGCTCGCCTCGAGCGCAGCATAGGCATCGGTCTTGGCATAGGGCATCTCGAGCGCGCCACAATCGACATGGAACGACTTGCAGACCTTGCTGACCAGGTTCATGATGCGGCGATCGCCCTTGAGCAGTTGTTGTTCGCCCTCGACCGTCACCACCGAAAGCCTACCGGCGCCGACGGATTCAAGATTGATAAAGAATACGCCGCGGAGCTTATCGCGATGCGAAGCCAAGAAGGCCTTCATGCCAGCGCCATCACAATCCGAGGCGCCCGTTGCCACAAACCAGATATCGTGACCGAGCAGCTCATCATCGCCCATAGAGGCGACAGCCGAGAGCATATCTTCGGAAGAAGCGCCATCGGAAGACGTAGCGCCACCCTTCCAGCCATCGTTATCGTCCTCGAAGTTATCCCACGAACCGATACCGCGACCGGACTTCTTGGCATCGTAATCGTCTTCGACGCCCAGCCAGTCACTCATGCTGTCCTGCTCGTTTTTCTTTTTACGGCCGAACAGACCACCCAGGCCGCGCTTACGAGACTTGGGTGCCGCCGGGGCGGGAGCCGAAATGGTCTCGATCGGCTGTGCGCCCGACGCAACGGGCATAGGAGGCGCAACGGGTGCCGATGTGGGTTCGGGGCCCTGGGCAGTAGCAAAGGGATCGTTGACCTGTGCGGAGGGGTCGGGAAGGTCGAACAGCGACGTGCGAGACGCAACGTTTGCCTGCTTCATAGACGGCAGTGACGGATCGGGGACCGAAGCCAGCGGAGACGAGGAAGGTGCAGGCGACGGTGCCGACGCCGGATCGGGAACATTCATCTGCGGGCGCGGCGATGCCTGGGAGGAAATCTGGGCCATAAGGGAATCGACCGTTTCGTCCTGGGTGGGAGCGACATTGGCAACCGTGGCACCGGAACCACTCGGGGTCGGCATGGTGAAAATCTGCGTGGAATAAGGCCTCGACTCATCCGTCTCGGGAGTCTCGGAAACCGCAGGCACTTCCTCCTGCTCGACCTCGGTCGAATCATCTTGCTCGGCTGCCGCGTATTGCTCTTCGTCAGAGTTGGCCTCGACGGGCTCGTCCTCGGCGGCATCTTGGATTTCGGCAGCATCAACAGGCTCGTCATCGTCTGCCGCGTCGCCCTGCTCATCGGAAACAGGAAGGGGCTCGGCAATCGCGGTGCCCTGTTTTTCAAACGTTATCGTGGAATCGAACTGCGCGGCATCAAACGACATGGTGCTATCGACGTGCTGCTGAGCCTCGAAAGACGTCGTCGCTTCAACAACATCCGCGGACGCCGGTTGCTGGGACTCAAAGGACGTTGTAGCTTCGGCGGCTTCGACGGGCGCGGACTGCATAGCCTCGTTCTGCTCGAACTCTTGCGCCGCGTGCTCACGTGCCGCCTCGGCTGCCTGCTGCTGAGCGATAGCCTCCTGCTCGGCAGCCTCGCGTGCGGCAGCGCGCTTCTCCTCGAAATCGTCGACAAATTTCTTGCCCTTTGCAAGCGCACCCTTAAAGAAGTTGGAAGCGCTGGCGCCAATCGACGAGAACGCGGATGCAATGTCGGCATGGGGCGTTGCCGCGGGAATCTCGGCCGAGAAATCAGTATCGCTCTCGTAAGACACGCGCCTCGGCTGTTCAACGTAATCGTCGTCAGACTCGTCCGCAACGTCTTGCGCCGGCGCGGCGGGAGCCAAAACGTCCAGTCCTGCCGCGGGATCGATCGCGGACACCGCCTCGGGATCGGCAACGGCAGCGGTAACCGCGGCAGACTCATCATCCGCAGCGACAACGGGCGCAGGCGCAGCCACGACGGGGGCAGGCTCGGGCTCAAACGTTGGCTCCTCGCCCTCCTCGTAATCGAGCGTGCAGGACTCGGGAAGCATTCCGAGCGCACGGATGGCATCCGAACCAAAGCGGATGTTGCCGGCGGCGTTGCGATAGAGCTTGGGCTCGGGCTCGGCAGACTCCTCCGCCGGCTCGGCAGCGGGAACCTCGTCATTGAACTCTTCGGCTTGGGCAGCCTGATTCCGATCCTCAGGCACGATAGCGCCGATCAGCGTCTCGTCGGCAGACGCACCCTCAAAGCCCTCGATTTGCTCGTCGAAAGCCTCACCCTGTTCGGGCTCGGTCTGAGCGTCGGGAGCAATCGGCTGACCGAATTCGTCCTCGGCGTAGGTAGGCTCTTCATACTCGATGGTGTTGCCGTAGTCGTTTTGCTGCTGGGCCGCGGCATATTCCGCCGCTGCGCGCGCCATTTCCTCGGCACGACGCTTCTGCTCCCCAAAATAGGTATCGAACGGAACATCGTCGGGAAACTCGTTTTCGCCCTGGAAGGGAGCAACGTTGTCCATAACGCCGAGCATAGCGGCGACAGAAGACTTGTTGCACACCGCGCCAGACGTATAGGGAAGAATGTGGCGGTTAGAGATGATGTTTACCGCGTTGGCGAGTGCAACGAGGGAAGCGAGGATCGCGACAATCCACAGCAGAACCTTGAGCGCGCCGGGGAGCGGCAGAATACGCAGGATGGCAACGGCAGCGGGGGCAACCGTGGCAACGGGCAACAGCTTGGCGATGAGCGCACGATACGAAGCATAAGGCTCGCGGGCGAGCAGCTCAGCACGGGGAGAGTCGTAGTGTGCGACAACGACCACCGGGCGGTTACGCGGGGACGCGAGCGGGCCCGAGGCCTTGTGGTAGGCGATGACATTTTGGCTCACGCCCGTCTTGCCCAGGCGCGAAACCACGGGGTGGCCCGTGCGCTCGAGCACGTAAAGAACGGCGCCGACAATGGCCAGCAAGGTGCCGACCAAGCCGATACCGCCGCCGATGCCCATCAGCAGGGCGCCGGCAAACGCAAGAATACCGGTAACGGCAAATGCCAACCTACTGGGCGCCGGGGCATTGAACTCCTGAACCTCGGGGTCAAAGCCGTGGTTGCGGAAGATCTGAGCGATATCTTCGGCAGCCAAGCGCTCTTCTTCGCTGCATGCCGGCGTAATGCCGGTGTTCTGCATCAGGTGGTTAATATAGTTCTGGGTGTTCGCCATGTGCGCTCCACATCCATAATCCGACAAATAGGCCCAATGCATGCACATTAGAACCGTATATAGTCGAAAGTATACCCCGAGCGAGCGCAAACGACCGAATTCGGGCCATCTTAACGCCCCGAGCGGACAAGGATATAGCCTAATCTCCATATCGGACTAAAATCATGGCAGCAAACCACCTTCTCATGCGAGGACTCTATGACGGCAAGCGACACGACCGCGACAATTAAAAAGGGGAATTCGGAGCCCAGTTTCGATAAAACGGCTCAGCGCATCCTCAATCTTTTCTTTGTGCTCAACAGCTCCCCCGAACCGCTGACGACCGAGCAGATCGTCTTGGATTCCGACCTGGGATATGGCTCCGGCAACATCGACTCGGATAAGCGCAAGTTTCGGCGCGATCGTGACAAACTGCTCGAGCGTGGCATCTTAATCAAGGAGGTTCGCCCCGCCGGTGCGCAGGAGACCGAGGAAAGCTCGTGGACAATCGACCGCGAGCACACCTTTGCAGCAGGCGGCCTCATCACCGCAGACGACGCCGATATCCTGCTCAACGCCATCGACCAGACACTAGCGGCCGGCTCATCCACTTTTGCCGCACCGCTTGCCGATATTCGCTCCAAGATTGCCTATCTCACCGGTAGGACGACGGTGGACGAAGCACCAATCCGCCGCTCTCCCACCGTCGATGCGGTATGGAGCGCCTTTGCCGAGCGATGCGCGCTGCGATTTTTATATCAGAACGGACGCGGCGAGCAGAAAGAACGTACCGTCTGCGTCTACGGCATGTTCGAACGCGAGGGCGTGGCGTACTTCTGCGGCCTCGACAATGTCACCGACGACATCAGGACATTCCGCTGCGACCGTATCGTTCGCGCTTGGCGTCCTTCGAAGGCCTACGCCATCCCTGCGGACTTCAATCTCAACGACTATCTGTTCTTTGAATTCGATTTTGCCGACCGACCGCCCGTTGCAGCCACGTTCTCGTTCGCCCCTCAGACGCAGATCGATATGATCAACGGCCTCACGCGCGGGCGAGGTGAGCTCGCACACACCGATGCGGGATGGACCTGGACCGTTGACGTGCGTGACCTTGAAGCCGCCGCCTCATTTTGCATGGCCCACGCCGTGGACGACATGAGGCCCGTGGCCCCCAAATCGCTCAAGCAGGCGTGGAACCGCCTCATTGAAAGGACGGTGCACGAGCATGCCCGTGCGTAAACTCACCAGTGAGCAGAGACTCTCGCGCGTCATCGACATTATGGAGGCCCTCTACGCCGCCGGCGAGAGCGGCATGACACGAGCCGAGATTTGCAGCCGCTTTGACATCACAGGGGTGTCGCTCGACGAGATTCTCGAGATCGTCTCGACGCTCGCGGACCGAGAATCGGGCGCGCGCATCATCTGCGAATGCCGCGGCGAGCGTGTGGCCCTCACCGGCGACGCCGGGCGTGTTCTACCGTTGCGCCTGAGTGCCGCCGAGGGCGCTGTGCTCAACCACGAACTTGAATCGTTGGGGATCGAGCCGCAGACGGCAGCCCGGATTCGGCATGCTCTTCTACCCGAAGAGCTCGGCTATAACCAGCGCGTCTTTGACACCGTCAACCACGGGTCGCACTGGCAGCAGCTGAGCTGCGCCATTCAGGACGGCGTTCGCTGCCGCATCTCGTATCGCTCGATGGACGATGCACGGCCACGCGAGCGTCTGGTCGACCCCTTGCGCATTACGGCAAACGGCGACCAAACATACTTGATTGCCTGGGACATCGCAGTCGATGAGCAGCGCACCTATCGCATGGATAAAATCGAGGGACTCACCTTGACGGAAGACTCCGTCGTGTCTCACGCACCGGACGTCGCATCCCTCCACGATTCCCTTGCCCGGACGCAGCATAGCGCAAAGCTCCTGATGCCATTCGATATGGCGGAGCATCTGGACTGGGCCGGCATCACCCTAATCGAGCGCAGCGGGACAGACACGGCAACGGTAACCGTGCATTACGGCTCCGAGCGTTGGCTACTGAGCCAGATAATCGCAGCGGGCGGAGCCATCCGCATCTTGGATGACCCCGCCCTGTCAAAGCGTCTGTGCGATATGGCAAAAACCCTCGTCTGTCCGCTTTAGCGCCGCCGCTCGTGGCGTGCGCGCCACAGTTGCAGATAGTGCCCGATCTGCGCCGATTCGATGCGCTGGTAGGAGCTCGTGGGCAGCGACGTTAAGAACTTCTTTCCGTAGCCCTTCGTCACCAGGCGCGGGTCGGCCAGAATCAGCACGCCGTAATCGGTCGACGAGCGGATAAGGCGGCCGGCCGCCTGCTTGACCTCGAGCACCGCCTCGGGCAGAGAATAGCGCGCCCAAGCGCGGTCTTCGCGCAAGTTGCGCTCGCACGAGAGCGGGTCCGTGGGGCTCGAGAACGGCAGCTTGGGAATGATGACGCAGCGCAGCGTCTCGCCGCTGGCGTCGAATCCCTCCCAGAAGGCCTTAAGCGCAAAAAGCGACGAGGTCGGCTCGTTGATAAACCGGTCGCGCAGGCGACGAGGAGATGAGTTGCGCTGCTGGCAGTTGAGTTCCAGACCCGCACGGGCCATCTTGGGCTCAACGCGGGTGTACAGGTCTTCCATGTCGCGCCGATTGGTGAACAGCGTGAGCACCGATCCGCCCATGGCAAGATGGGCGTCGACCAGCACGCGCTCGAGCGCCGTAAGATAGCTCTCACGATCGCGCGGATCGGGTATATCGCCCGCAACGACTACAGCCATGTTCGAATCGAAGTCGTAGCTCGAGTCCAAGTGCAGCGATGAGGATGTTGAAGCACCGATGCGATCGAGGCCGACCGCGTGGTTAAAGTGTTCAAAGCTTTTGGACACCGTCATGGTCGCCGAGGCAAAGATAGCCGTGTGAACCTCGGGCAGCCACTCGGTTGCCAAGGCCTCGCCAATGTCGATGCGCTCTGCGGTCATTGACTCTCCGCCGGCACGCAACCTGCGATTGACCTGCAGCGAATACACGTAGTGTTCATCGGTGCCGTCGATGATGAGTTTGAGGTTCTCGACCAGCTCGTGCAGGCGGCGCGAGGTATCGCCCAGGTCGACAACAACCTCGGGCTTGCCGGCGGCGACGGCCTGCACCAGCGCGTCAACGCTCTTGTCAGCTTGTTCCAATGCATCGATGGCAGCGTAGGCCGACTGTAAGAAATCATGCCAGTCGTCAGATTCGCGCAGCTCGGGGCCAATCCATAGATTGGCATTGTCATAACCCCCACGGGCACGGCGGCCGAGCTCGCGAACGCCATCGAACACGTCGGCGATTGCCATGCTCGCGCGCGCAACCGTCGACGTCGCCTTGGCAGTAAGGCCCAGATAGAGCGTAGAGCCCTCGGAGGTTGCCAAATCACGGGAAACCTGGCTTAGCGCACCGGTGCTCGAGCCACCCAGGCGCTCAAACAGAACGCGTGATTCGTCCGCCGACACCACGCGCGCCCACTGACGGCGCGCCTCGCGCTCGATAGAATGGGCCTCGTCGATTACCCAATGACGAATCGGAGGTAAAATCCTGCCCTCGGCCGCGACATTGCGGAACAGCAGGGAATGGTTGGTGACCACCACGTCGGCATGCGCTGCACGACGGCGAGCGCCGTGGACCAAACATTTATCAGGGAAAAACGGGCAGAGGCGACGAGCACACTCGCGCGAGGCCGTCGTAAAGTCGGGGCGGTTGACGCTGCGCCACCGAATGCCGAGCGAGTCGAGGTCGCCATCGGCTGATTGGCAGACGTACGCCATAATGACCGCGACCGCCGTGAGCGTGTCCGCCGGATCGCGCTTGGTGGTAATCTCGACCTGGCCGCGGCTCATGCGCTCAAGCTTGCGCAGGCACGGATAGTGGTCATAGCCCTTGAGAGCGCAAAATGACAGGCCACCGTCCAGTTGCTCGGCAAGTTTTGGCAGCTCATGGTACATGAGCTGGTCGGCAAGATTGTTCGATTTGGTCGCAATACCAACCGTGATGTTGTTACGGCGTGCTGCCTCGGCAAAAGGCACCAGATAGGCCATCGATTTGCCGACGCCCGTGCCCGCCTCAATTACACGATGAGTGCCCGTGACCAGCGCATCGCGGACCTCGAGCGCCATCGCGATCTGCTCATCACGCGGCTCGTAGGTGGGATACATGCGATTGACCAGGCCACCTGGCGCATAGTCTGCCTCAATCTCCTCACGACTCGGCATCTTGAGGACCGGCAGTTCGTCGGCGTCCACCCGATCGTCGGCGCGATCGGCCTTGAGAACGTCAGCACGAGCGGCGCTGAGAGAGAAGATAGAACCAGGGTTCTGCCCTGCCAAGAATGAGAAGATAGGACGATAGGACCAAGGCACATCCGGATGCATGTCGGCTAGGCGCGCCATGAGGCCCTGGGGCAAGTCGGTGAGCGCCACGAGCAACACGCGCCATACGCCACACAGGGCGTCGACGTCGGCATTGGCACGGTGTGATACCGAGTCACAGCCAAACAGATCGGCCATAAAAGACAGCTTGTGCGAGGCCAGGCGCGGAAGCGCGATTCGCGACAGCGCCAGCGAATCGATCCAAATATCGCTCACGTTGACGCCGCCTTTGACCGACTCGATAAACGAGCGGTCGAACGTGGCGTTATGTGCGATCACCGGGCAACCACCGACAAAATCGGCGAGAGCGGCGACGGCCTCAACGGCCGACGGGGCATCTGCCACATCGGCATTTGTAATGCTCGTGAGCTCGGTAATCTCGGCGGGAATCAGCTGCTTGGGATGCACGAAGGTATCGAAACGGTCGACGATCTCACGGCCCGAAAGACGGGCCGCCGAGATCTCGATCAGCTCGTTGTCCTGCACCGAAAGACCTGTGGTCTCGGTATCGAGGACAATCACATCTTCCTCGATAAGGCCGAAGGACTGCGTTTTGGCGCGTTCGGCAAGCGTGGCATAGGAGTCGATGACAAACTGCGGCGTTCCTAACGAAACCGCGTCCTCGATTAGCATGCAATGCCCGCTCGACGAAGGCCCATACGGATCAGGCTGTCACAGACCTGCGGGAACGTCATGTCGTCGGTGTGGCGAATCTCATCCGGATACAGCGACGTATCGGTCATGCCGGGAATGGTATTGGTCTCGAGGATAACGGGGCCGTCCTCGCTCACGATAAAATCGCTGCGCGAGATACCCAGGCAACCGAGGGCCTTGTGAGCGGCGCAGGCAAGCTCCTGAGCGCGAGCGTAATTCTCGGGTGAAATCTGCGCCGGAATGCGATGAATGTCCGTAGGGTCGACATATTTCACGTCCAGATCGTAGAACTCGCAGTCCTCGGGCTTACGAATCTCGACAATCGGCAGAGCGCGCACGTCATCTTCGCCGTATACGCCGACGGTGATCTCGGTACCCTCGATGCACTTCTCGACCAGCACTTTGTCGCCGTACTCAAACGCCTTGGCGATTGCCGCGGGCAGCTCGGAGGGCTCATGGACCAGGGAAATGCCATAGCTGGAACCGTTGACGGCCGGCTTCACAAAGCAGCGCTCGCCACAAACCTCGACGATATGATCGATATCGACTTCATCGCCCACCTCGAGCGCAAGGCCGGGGGCAATGGGAATGCCCGCCTTGGCGTACAGGAGCTTAGAGACCTCCTTGTCGGCACCGCAGGCGCTGGCAAGCACGCCCGAAGCCGTGTAGGGGATACCCAGGGTCTCCATGGCGCCTTGCATGGCGCCATCCTCGCCGCCGGCACCGTGCATGGCGATAAACGCCACGTCAAAGCCGCCGGTCGCCATGGTTACCATAAAATCATCGGCAGCCGTGTCGAGCAGCTCCACCGAAGTGTAGCCGGCCTCCTTCAAGGCAACCACGACGTTCTTTCCCGAATTGAGCGAGATCTCGCGCTCAGCGGAATGACCGCCCGCCAAGACCGCTACGTGCATGTTCTCTAGGCTTTTACCCGGCATGGGCAGACTCCTCCTCTATAATTTCTGCAGCTGATACCATATTGTAGCGATACCCTCTACGTTTCCCCAAAATCGAAAGGCTTCCATGAATCCCAGGACTAAATCTCAGGACATTCGCGACTTGAGCCAAAACGATATTCGCGAGCTCGTGGCCGAGCTTGGCCAGCCCGCCTTCCGCGCGAAGCAGCTCATCGAATGGGTCTTTGAGAAGAACGTTTGTTCGTTTGACGATATGACCAACCTTCCCAAGGCTTTCCGCGAGCAGCTTAAAGAGGCTTTTGCCTTTGACACGCCGACTGAACTCACCAAGCAGGTTTCCAAAGATGGCTCTCGCAAGTATCTGCTCGAGTACCACGACGGCGTTTCCGTCGAGACCGTCGGCATGCCCCGTCGTAACAAGCTTTCCGTCTGCGTTTCCACCCAGGCAGGCTGTGGCATGGGCTGTGCCTTTTGCGCTACCGGTCTCAACGGCCTCAAGCGCTCTCTGACCGCTCAAGAGATCGTCGACCAGGTACTTCATGTATCCAACGACTTTGGCGAGCGCGCCACGAGCGTTGTCTTCATGGGCCAGGGCGAGCCGTTTGCCAACTACGACGAGGTTCTCAAGGCGCTGCGAATCCTCAACGACCCCGATGGCATCGGTATCGGCGCTCGTCACCTCACCGTCTCTACCAGCGGCGTTATTCCCGGTATTCGCAAATTTGCCGACATCCCCGAGCAGTTCACGCTTGCCGTTTCCCTGCATTCCGCCATCCAGTCGACGCGCAATAAGCTCATGCCCGGTGTTAAGAAGTACACGCTGCTTCGCCTTCACGAAGCGCTTCAGCTCTACACCGAGAAGACCGGCCGCCGCCCGACCTATGAGTACGCCATGATCGAAGGCGTCAACGATACGAATCCCGAAATGCAGGCGCTCTGCGACTTCTGCGAGGGAACGCTGTGCCACGTTAACCTCATTCAGCTTAACGACATCGAGGGTAGCCCGCTCAAGCCGTCGCCGATTCATAAGGTTGAGGATCTTCAGCGTCGTCTTGAGTCCCGTGGCATCGAGACCACGATTCGTAACTCCCGTGGTAACGATATTGACGCCGCTTGCGGACAGCTGAAGCAGCGCTTCAAAGTTCAGAAGAACGCATAGGGGAGTCGCACCCCAAAACGTTTCATGTGAAACATCGAACGGCCCCGGTTACAGGAGATGCAACCGGGGCCGTTTTATTTATTGACCTTAATTTTGAATCAGGTGCTACCTGTCCCATTTTTTACGGCCAAAATAAGGGGTCCCTGCCTCGTGAATCAGACAAGGACCCCTCAAAATATGCTAAGTAATTGTTAGGTACCTAATAGCCTACATTTTCCCATTGGTTACTAACCCAACCTTGATTAATCTTGGGATTCTTCGTTACCTGAGCCGTACGCATGGCAACATCTTCTGTCATAACATCCATTTTCTTCTTGGATGTATCGACAATATCTTGCGCACTACGAAGCAAACGACCTCGAAGTTCATCGTCTGTCGCGATCTTATAACCAGCAAAGGCACCAGCCGCGACAGTCGTCGCCAATGCAATCGCAGTTAAAATCCTATTCCTCATCTTGGCCTCCTTGATCAAACTGAATCATTTCGCCAAGAATACGAGAGAGCTCTTCCTCGTCTTTAAACTCAATCTCAATCTTATTCTTTCCACGCGAGCTCTTAACACGCACGTTGGTATTAAAAACCTGACGAAGCACGCGGGCAGCCTTTTTAAAAGACTGAGGCGTTGCAGGCCTCGGCGTCTTAGGTGTCTCTCCGGCAGAAAACAACGGAGCAAGATTTTCTGTCGCTCTTACGGAAAGGCCCTCTGCAACAACCTTCTCTGCAAGTCGAATTCGAGCGTCCTCATAGGGAACTGCAAGAATCGCACGTGCATGACCAGCAGTAAGTTTGCCCTCAAAAATCATCTGCTGAACAACTTCAGGGAGATCGAGAAGGCGCAGCGAGTTTGTAATTGCAGAGCGTGACTTGCTGACTGCCTTCGACAATGCCTCCTGGGTCATACCGCTGGCATCGATAAGCTGGCGATAGCCCTTAGCCTCTTCGACGGGATTCAGATCAGAACGCTGAAGGTTTTCGATCAGAGCAAGAGCCAGCATCTCTTCATCATTAACATCTTTAATGATGACAGGAAGCTCCTCAAGACCAGCAAGCTTTGACGCTTGGTAACGACGCTCACCAGCGATGATCTCATAGCCGTTTCCATGCTTGCGAACCAAAAGCGGCTGCAAGACGCCATGTTCTTGGATTGATTCGCTCAACTCACGAAGTTCAGTTTCGTTAAAGTGAATTCGCGGCTGATTAGGGTTGGGAACGATATCCTCAATAGGTAGTTTTGTTTCAGATGCGGCATTCGAAGCCGATGCAGCCGAACCACCGGTCTCATACTCGGCCTCTGAGACCAAAGCATTGAGTCCACGTCCCAATCCGCCACGTTTCTTTACACTAGGCACGCTTGATCACCTCTTTTGCAAGGTTCATATATGCTTTTGCACCCTTATTTTGAGGTGCATAGGTAATTACCGGTTCCCCAAAAGACGGAGCTTCGGAGATTTTAACCGTACGGGGAATCAACGTCTTAAATGCCTTATCACCAAAGTACGATTGAACCTCCTCAACAACCTGATTCGATAGAGAAGTACGCGAGTCATACATGGTCATAAGCACACCGTAGGTGTCTAAGCCCTTGTTCAGACGAGATTTGACCATCTTCATTGACTCAAGCAGCTTCGTAACGCCCTCGAGTGCGTAATACTCGCACTGGATCGGAATCAAAACGCTGTCTGCTGCGGTCAAAGCGTTGATAGTAAGCAGGCCGAGCGAAGGAGGGCAGTCAATGAAAATAAAATCGAACTCGTCCTGAATCGGCTCAAGCAAATCTTTGAGACGGGTTTCACGAGCAATTGCGCTTACGAGTTCAATTTCCGCGCCTGCAAGCTGAATTGTAGCCGGAACTACGAATACCTTTTTGCAATTTGTATCAAGAACAAGCGATTCTGCCGGCACATCATTCAACAATGCATCATAGATGCAGTGATCAAGGTCTTCTTTTTCAATTCCGAATCCACTGGTGCTGTTTCCCTGCGGATCAAAATCGACAATCAGTGTCTTACGACCCTGCTCACCCAGTGCTGCTGCAAGGTTTACAGCCGTCGTTGACTTACCGACGCCGCCTTTTTGATTGATGATTGCAATGATACGCGTGTCTTTTGCGCTCTTAGAACGCTTAACGTCGCGAAATCCCACGGTCCCTCCTGGTGTGTATTAAAGCTGTCAAACGGAGGATGTTTCACGTGAAACATTCCGAATCGATAGCAACTGCTATGTTTCACGTGAAACACTGCAAGCTGTTAGTATCCATTATGTTTCACGTGAAACATCTAGGCAAGCGGATTCTTCTTTGCTATGCCATTTGCACGAGGCAATGAAACGGATGCTGAATGACTCTTCTTAAGAACAATGAACTCCCTGTGACCCAAGCCTTCAGGCAAATCAATTGCGTCATTCAGAAGCAAAGTGAAGCCGCAAATCTTAGCTGCTGACATGCCGGAAGCAAGCTCCTCATCCGAAGGATTGCCCTTGGTGATAACAAATAGCCCTCCATCCTTCAGGTACGGAGCCGCATACTCAACAAGAATCGGTAGAGGGGCCAGTGCGCGGGCGGTTACAACGGAGAACTGCTTCTTATGGCTTCGAGCATATTCTTCAAGACGATCATGAACCGCATGAGCATGTTTCAATCCAAGAGCATGGACAAAGGAATTAACCGCATCAACCTTCTTGCCAACAGAGTCAATATAAGTAGCTTTACGATGCGTGGTTATGGTTAATGGAATACCAGGGAAGCCCGCACCTGTTCCCATATCGAGCAAAGCTCCCTCAGGAGCCTTATTGATATAGGGGAGCAAAACAAGTGAGTCGAGGATATGAAGTACGGCAGCATCTTCTACGTTAAGAATACGGGTGAGATTGGTTGTCTTATTTGTTTCTAGAACCAAATCCAAATGCTGGATACATTTCCTCAGCTCAATATCAGTTACGCTCAAGGAATATTCTTTGCAATAGGAAGTTAGGCGACTCAACATCTCGTCAGCCTGCTGATCGGTAAGTACAAACAACAGAAGCTCCTTTCTGACAAAAATCAGCGTATCGAGAACTTTTGACAAAAAAAGGGGACGTGGAAACCACGTCCCCCTAGCATAAGCTCGAGTAGATTATCGAGCAACAATCACCACATGGCGATCAGGGTCAGAACCCTCAGAATGAGTATCGACTGCATCGTTGCCACGAAGTGCAATGTGAACCAGTCGGCGCTCGTAGGCATTCATGGGCGGAAGCGAAACACTCTTATGAGTGCGGATGGCACGCTCGGCAGCAGACTGAGCCATGGAGGCGACCTTATCCTGACGGCGACTCTTGTATCCCTCGACGTCCACTACAACCGGATACCTAAAGCCAAGCTTGCGGCTCACCAGCAAAGAGAACATAACCTGAAGAGCATCAAGAGTGCGACCATGACGGCCAATGAGAACAGCAAGGTCGGGAGCCGTTACATCCAAAATCAGCTCACCCTCGTCGCCCTCATACTCATCGATAGGAGAGTTGGCGGCATCGAAGTGCGAAAGGATGGAACGCAGGATGGAAATCGCAACATCGGCAATGGTGTCGAGCTCCTCATCGGTCAGCTCTTCACCAGCCTTGTAGCGCTGTGCAATCTCGGGATAATCGCCCGCGACCTGCGGGGCAACCTCCTCAAGCATATCCTCGATGATCTCTTCAGACATAACGTACTCCAAAAGTTAGGTACCTAAATAAGATTGATATCCCACTACTTCTTCTTGTGCGGGCGCGGCTTCTTCTCGCGACGAGTGACCTCAACCTGCAGCGGAGCGTTCTTAAGACGCTCCTCCTCATCGGCCTTCGCCTTGTCGATGACCTTCTGCGTCACAAAAATCTGCTGGATAACCTGCCAAGCAGACGAGACGTCGTAGTACAGCAGAACACCAACGGGAAGGCTCCAGCCCATCCAAAGCATCATGACCGTCATGACAACGGCCATCATACGCATGCTCTGAGCCTGCTGGCCGGTCTGGTTGCGCGACATATAGAGCTGCGGAATCAGGGTCAGGACGGCAAACAGGATCAGGCAAACCAGCGCAGGCAGTGCAACCATAAAGCCATCGGCAAAGGAAGCGCTCGGCGTGGTGGTCAGGTCGGGCAGGATGTTGAAGAACGAGAACGTGCCGTCGTTAAAGTACTGCGGCAGGTTGCGCAGCAATGTAAACAGGGCGAACAGGATAGGCATCTGAATCAGCAGCGGCAGACAGCCAGCCATGGGGTTGAACTTGTTCTCGCTGTAGAACTTCTGCATCTCCTCGGCCTGACGCTGGGGATCGTCGGCATAGCGCTCCTGGATCTCGAGCATCTTGGGCTGCAGCACCTGCATGCGAGCCGTCGACTTGGTCGACTTGAGCATAAGCGGCGTCAGCAGCAGACGGATGATGACCACCAGGATGATGATGGACAGGCCCCAGTCGACCGCAAAGGTCTGGATGAGCTTGAGCAGCTCGAAAAGGATGTTAACGATCCAATCCCACATGTAAGTTTTCCTCCGATAGCGAGTGCCCGCTAGGGCACAGGGTCATAACCGCCGACGTGCAGGGGATTGCAGCGAGCGATGCGCCTCACAGCAAGCCAGCAGCCTCTCAAAACACCGTGCTTCTCAATCGCCTGGATGGCGTATTGCGAGCACGTTGGGTAATAAATGCAGGCGTCAGGCAATAAGGGCGAAATAACCTGTTGATATATGCGAATAGGAGCGATGGCAACACGTCGCAAAACGTGATTGCTCATCGCTCCTCCCCGGCAACGCCGGCGCGCTTCATAAGCGAACGCAACGCCTTGTCCATCTCCTGCGGCGAGGAAACCCTCGTCTTGGGAGTTGCAAACAAGATGATGTCATAACCCGCAACGGGAAATCCGCAGCTGCGGGCGGCCTCGCGCATCACACGCTTAGATCGGTTGCGCACGACGGCACAACCGAGTCGCTTAGCACCAACGAAGGCGACCCTTCCGGAGTCGCCTTCGCCAACCGATTCACATATGGTCATTCGAATCAGAGGGTGATTGAAACGACGCCCCTGACTGAACACATGCTCGAAATCTTGCCGAGACTTAATAGTCTTCATGCGAGATGTGTGTATCGCTGCTAGACAGTGAGACGCTTGCGGCCCTTGGCGCGACGACGGGCGAGCACGGCACGACCACCCTTAGTGGCCATACGGGCACGGAAGCCATGGGTCTTGGCACGCTTACGCTTATTAGGCTGATACGTACGCTTCATCTTAAGTTCCTCCTGCTGCATTTCGAGTGTCCGCGGGGACGCGGACGCAGATATAGACACGTGAGCTTGAAGATTGTAGGGAAATCAATGTTCAAATGTCAAGAAATCAAAGGTAAAAGGTTGCACAGTTCACACGGTTCCCCCATAAGCACAACCGAAATTTGCGCCTCATGGCAACCTTTCACGATATTTCATCGAGTTTTCAACAGGTCATGTTGGCAATGTTGAGAACTTTTCACCCGTTTTCCAAAGTTTTCAACAAGTTTTGAAAAGTTGTCGAAAGATGAGAAACGTTGCACGGTGAGCTACTATTTGTTCGAAACCTTTTGAAAGATTGCGAGCGGCATGTCTGACGACTTTTACACCATGGTCGATTCCGGAGACCCGGCACCCGACAACGAGCACATCACCGGCGTGCGCGAAGAGCGTGCGGAAGGCGAGCAGACGACCACGCAGGCGCCAAAAGCCATGTACGCCGCGCGCATCGCCGTCTATGACGACATGCTGTCGACACCGCGGGTGATCGTCATTGATCCGCAAGATGTCCGCACGTATTTGGAAGAGACGACCAACACCGTCTACCAGTGCATGAAAGAACAAGGTGGCCATATCTCGCTCATGGTCATCCGCGAGATTGTCGAAAACTTTATCCACGCACACTTTGCCGAGCCCATCATCTCGATTCTGGACGGCGGAGACACCATCCGCTTTGCTGACCAAGGACCCGGCATCGACGACAAGGAACGTGCTTTCGACTTTGGCGTTACCAGCGCAAACAGCAAGATGAAGCGCTATATCCGTGGAACCGGAGCAGGGTTTCCCATGGTGCAGGAGTATTTGGAAAACGCCGGCGGTGCCGTATCCATCGAGGACAACATGGGCAACGGCACCGTGGTTACGGTAAGCCTGAACCCTAAACGCGTGCAGGAAATCGAGCGTGCCGGCGGACGCGGCGCTGCCGTGCGGCCCGAGACGGAGCAGCCCACATATCCCCTGCCGGGAGCTTTTGCGCAGCAGCCCGTGGCAACGCAGCAGATGCAGCCCCCCGTGAGGCAGATGCAGCAGCCCGGAATGCTTCCCACACAAGAACCCCAGGCGGCATCTATGTCGATGCCGCCAAACATGCCAGAGGCCATGCCGCTGGCTGATCAGGATGCAGCAGCAATGCAGCAGGCGACGGGGGCGCCGGGTGGCCAGCAAATGGGCTATCAGCCGTACCAACAGGGATATCCATATCAGCAGATGCCGCCACTGGGGTATGGCCAGCAGTTCCCGCAGCAGTACCAGCAGGGATATCAGCAGCCGTACCAGCAGATGCCGCAGCAGCAGTACAACCCCTGGGCCCAGCAGACGCCTCCGCAGCCTTACCAACAGTGGCCTCAAAGTTTTCAACAGCAAATGCCGCCGACGCAGAGTTCTCAACAACCAGCAGCTCAAATGATGTATCCTAATGCAGTAAATCAGTATGCACAGCCACAACCGGACGTGTTCGTAAGCGATCGCGGCAACGCCGCGCTGGGCTATCTGGCGCAAAATCAAGCGTGCGGCGCAACCGATCTTGCGAGGGCGTTTGGAAACTCGGCCCCCACTTGGTCACGCACGCTCAATGACTTGGCGCAGGCCGGCTTGGTCATCAAGCATGGCCAGAAATACCATCTGACCGAACTCGGCGCCGCTCGCGTGCGAGCTCAGAGCTAAAGAACGGGAGAGACAGTGGACGAGGAAGCAAGCATCATCCTGGGGGATGCCATCGCCTTTTGCCAGCGCGACGGCCAAGATGCACGCCTCATCAACATGCTGGGGCAATCGCGCGCCATAAGCCTGACCGAAGATACGCTCACGATCGAGGCCCCCTCGCGCTTTGCCATCGCGCAGCTCAAAAAGCATCAGCCGACTATTGAGGCCTATCTGGAAGAAATCGCCTTTGCACCGATTGCTCTCGACGTCGTGGCACCGCAAGGCGCCGCGACGGAATCCGCTGCCGCCACGGCGCCCGCCACGGCTCCCGCTGCTTCCCCGGCGGTGCCGGCCTCCGCAGGCGATGTGCCGACAATCGAGCACCAGCACAGCGATGTTTCCCGTGAAACAATGGCACCGTTGACGAGCGCGGCGGCGACGTCAACGAACGCACCCGTCACGCACATGCCCATCGCTCACGACGCAGCGGCGGGCGCGGATTCGGGCATTGCAATCAAGAACACGCTCTCGGCCGACGATTTTCGTCGCATGATGAACCAGATGAAGGGCGGAGCGCCGACTAAATCCACGCAAGCTGCGGCCCCCGCTTCACCCATGCCAGCACCGACCGTGCCGGCCGAG
>CATZIG010000002.1 GCA_958419975.1 uncultured Collinsella sp. | reverse complement strand
ATCCACACCATGGAGTCGCAGAAGCCGCCCATCTACATGATCTGCCCGGGCACCGTCTACCGTCCCGATACGGCCGACGCCTGCCACCTGCCGCAGTTCAACCAGATCGAGGGCCTGGTCGTCGACGAGGGTATCACCTTTGGCGACCTGAAGGGCACGCTCGACTACTTTGTTAAGTGCATGTTTGGCGAGGACCGCAAGACGCGCTACCGTCCGCACTTCTTCCCCTTCACCGAGCCTAGCTGCGAGGTGGACGTGAGCTGCCACGTCTGCGGCGGCAAGGGCTGCAACTTCTGCAAGCACAGCGGCTGGATCGAGATCCTGGGCTGCGGCATGGTCGACCCCAACGTCCTGATCAACTGCGGCATCGACCCCGAGAAGTACACCGGCTTCGCCTTTGGTATTGGCGCCGAGCGCGTCGCGGCACTGCGCTACGACCTGCCCGACCTGCGAACGTTGATGACTGGTGACATGAGGTTCTTGAACCAGTTCTAGAACGCTTTCTTCTTAGTTGCAGTTTCCGGCTCAAAGCCGCATTTATGAAAGGAGACCAGTTAGATGCGCGTTTCTTACGACTGGCTCAAGACCATGATCGATATTCCGGAGGATCCCAAGACCCTTTCGGACGAATATATCCGTACCGGCACCGAGGTCGAGGCGATCGACACCGTGGGCGAGTCCTTCGACCACGTGGTGACCGCCAAGGTGCTCACCAAGATCCCGCACCCCGATAGCGACCACATGTATGTGTGCTCGGTCGACGTGGGTGACAAGAACCTCGACGCCGACGGCAACCCCGCCCCGCTGCAGATCGTCTGCGGCGCGCAGAACTTCGAGGCCGGCGACCACATCGTCACGGCCATGATCGGCGCTGTCCTGCCCGGCGACGTCAAGATCAAGAAGAGCAAGCTTCGCGGCGTCGTGTCCATGGGCATGAACTGCTCCGCGCGCGAGCTCGGCCTGGGCGGCGACCACTCCGGCATTATGATCCTGCCCGAGGATACGCCCTGCGGCATGCCGTTTGCCGAGTACGTGGGCTCGAGCGACACCGTGCTCGACTGCGAGATCACGCCCAATCGTCCCGACTGCCTGTCCATGATCGGCATGGCCCGCGAGACCGGCGCCATCTTCGATCGAGATTTCCACGTTGAGCTGCCCGCCATCAAGGCCGAGACCGGCCGCGCGACCGACGACGAGCTTTCCGTCGAGATTGCCGACGAGGGCCTGTGCGACCGCTACGTTGCCCGCATCGTGCGCAACGTGAAGGTCGGTCCGTCGCCCGACTGGATGGTCAAGCGCCTCAACGCCCTGGGCGTGCGCCCGCACAACAACATCGTCGACATCACCAACTACGTGATGATGCTCACCGGCCAGCCGCTGCACGCCTTTGACCTCGACACCTTTGCCGAGCGCGATGGCCATCGTCGCGTTGTGGTTCGCGCCGCCCAGCAGGATGAGAAGTTCACGACGCTCGATGGCGAGGAGCGCACGCTCGACGCCGGCATGGGCCTCATCACCGACGGCGAGCGCCCTGTGGCGTTGGCCGGCGTCATGGGCGGCATGGATTCCGAGATCGAGGACGATACCGTCGATGTGATGGTCGAGAGCGCCTGCTTCAATGCCGGCCGCACCTCGCACACCAGCCGTGACCTGTCGCTGATCTCCGACGCCTCCATCCGCTTTGAGCGCCAGGTCGACGAGACCGGCTGCGTGGACGTCGCCAATGTGACGTGCGCGCTTATCGAGGAGATCGCCGGCGGCGAGGTCGCCCCCGGCTATGTGGACGTGTTCCCCGCGCCCAAGACCATCGACAGCATCAAGCTGCGCCTGGCCCGCGTGCACGCCATCTGCGGTGCCGACATCGAGCCCGACTTTATCGAGCGCTCGCTCACCCGCCTGGGCTGCACCGTCGAGCGCGACGGCGAGGACTTTATGGTCACGCCGCCGAGCTTCCGTCCCGACCTGCCGCGTGAGATCGACCTGATCGAGGAGGTCCTGCGCCTATGGGGCATGGGTCGCGTCACGGCGACCATTCCGGCTGCCAAGAACCACATCGGTGGTCTGACGCGCGAGCAGAAGCTTACCCGCAAGGTTGGCGAGATCCTGCGCGCCTGTGGCCTCAACGAGACCACGACCTTTGGCTTTGCCGCCCCGGGCGACCTGGAGAAGATTGGCATGTCCACCGAGGGCCGCGGCTGCCCCGTGGTTCTCATGAACCCGCTGGTGGCCGAGCAGACCGAGATGCGTCGTTCGCTGCTGCCGGGCCTGCTGCAATCCGTGGCCTATAACGAGGCCCACGGCACGCCCAACGTGCATCTGTACGAGGTCGGCAGCCTGTTCCACGGTCGCGAGAACGCCAGCCTGCCCAAGGAGACCAAGTCCGTGGCGGGTGTGCTCTCGGGCCAGTGGAGCGAGCAGTCTTGGAGCATGAAGTACCGCAAGCTGCGCTTCTTCTTTGGTAAGGGCATTGTCGAGGAACTGCTCGCCCAGCTGCGCATCGAGAAGGTTCGCTTCCGTCCCGTCGAGGGCGAGGGCTACGCTTTCTTGCAGCCGGGTCGTGCGGCCGAGGTTCTGTCCGGCGGCACCGTGCTGGGCTGGGTCGGCGAGATTCACCCCAAGGCGCGCGAGGCGATGGGCATCGATGAGGTTGTCGTTGCCTTTGAGCTCGATCTGGACAAGCTGATCAAGGGTGCCCGCAACCAGGAGAACTACCGCGAGTTCTCGCAGTACCCGGCTGTTGAACACGACCTTGCTATCGTGGTCGACAACGCTGTGACCTGCGAGGATCTTGAGCGCCGTATTACCAGCGCCGGCGGCAAGCTGCTCGAGGGCGTGCGCCTGTTCGACGTCTACCGCGATCCCATCCGTATCGGTGCGGGCAAGAAGTCCATGGCCTTTGCGCTTACGTATCGCTCCGACGACCACACGCTCACCAGCGAAGAGGTCGAAAAAGCGCACCAGAAGATCGTCACCAAGGTGTGCAAGGGCGTAAACGGCGAGGTCCGCGGCTAGGTCCTGCGCTGGGGTATGGGTCAGCGGTGGCTGCTGCCGAGTCCTACGTGACTGCTATGCCCGGTATAAGGCACCGTTGAGCCTGCATATATGACACGCGCATTACATAACGGCGTGCTGCTTTGTCGGCAGTGCGCCGTTTTGCTATGATAGCCCGCGTCGTGTTACGAATCTGACATTACGTAACACTGGAAAGGTGATTCAAACGGCGTTGCAATTCCGTGCGCCGATAACCGGGAGGCGTGCATGCACATTCCAGATAATTATCTGTCCCCGCAGACCGATGCCGTCATGGCGGTGGCGATGGTGCCCGTTTGGGTCCACTGCATCAAGAAGGTGCGCGCCACGCTCGATCGCAAGCACATGGCTTTCCTGGGCATCTGCGCCGCGTTCTCCTTCTTGCTCATGATGTTCAACGTGCCGCTGCCCGGCGGCACCACTGGTCACGCCGTCGGCGGCGCGCTCATCGCGCTGTTGCTGGGCCCGGAGGCCGCGGCTATCGCTGTCTCGGTCGCGCTGGCGCTGCAGGCGCTGCTGTTTGGCGACGGCGGCATCCTGTCCTTTGGCGCCAACTGCTTTAACATGGCCTTCGTGCTGCCGTTTGCCGCTGCTATCGTGTTCCGTGCGCTCAACAGCCGTTTGCACGACAAAAGCTGGGGCACCTCGGTTTCGGCCATCGTAAGCGGCTGGGTCGGCCTGTGCCTGGCGGCCCTGTGCGCGGCAATCGAGTTTGGTATTCAGCCGATGCTCTTTACCAACGCTTCGGGCGCGCCGCTGTACTGCCCCTTCCCGCTGTCCGTGGCTATTCCGGCCATGTTGATCCCACATATGCTGGTTGCCGGCGTGGTCGAGGGCGTAGCGACGGCCGCCATCTACGGTTTTATCAAGAAGACGGCGCCGAGCATTATCGTCGGCCCCGAGGCTTCCGACGGCCTGCTTGAGACCGAGGGCGCAACCGCCAAGAAGACCTCGCTGGTCCCCACGTTCATCCTGGTCGCCGTGCTTGTCGTGGCCACGCCGCTGGGCCTGCTGGCCACGGGTGACGCCTGGGGCGAGTGGGACGCTGAGGGCGCCGCGACCGCCGTTCAGGAGGCTGGTGACGACAGTCTGCAGGCTTCGGTCGGCCTCGACACCCCGACCTTTGCCGACGCTCTGCCCACGGGCGATTATCTGCAGGCCTATTCCGAGGAGCAGGGCCTTGGCTTTGCCGGCCAGGCTGCCATGTATATCCTGTCCGGCGTGATTGGCGTGGCGGTGCTTACCATCGCATTCCGTCTGATCTCGCTGACGGTTAAGGAAAGCGGTGCTCATGGCAATAGCCGAGCTGCCTAGCTGGCTTGCGGTCGAGCAGCGTTACGAGCCCACGGGCGCTCGTCATCGCGTGATGCAAAAGAACGTCCTGCACCTGGCGAGCCTGCTTGAGCGGGTTCGCCTGGGTGGAGGCGCGCACGAGGGCGGGTCGATGGTCGACCGCGCCCTTTCTTGCGTTTCGGCTCCGGTGCGCCTGGTGGGGATATTCGTTTGCGTCCTGTGCGTGTGCCTGACACAAAGCCCGCTGTACCTCATGTTGATGGCGGCCATTGCGCTGGTGCTGGTCGCGGTGCGCCCCGCACGCGGGCTGCGTGCGACCATTGTACCGGCGCTCGGCGCCACGGGGCTTGCGGTGGTTCTGGCATTGCCTGCCCTGCTGCTGGGCGCGTCTGCCACGGGCGCCATGCTCAAGATCGCGCTCAAGACCTTCATTAATGTGTCGCTGGTGCTGGGCGTTTCGTGGACGCTTACCTGGAGCCGCATGTCGGCGGCGCTCAAGATGCTGCATCTACCCGACGAGGTCATCTTTACGTTTGATATGGCGCTCAAGCACATCGAGGTGCTGGGCCGAACGGCGCACGATCTGACCGAATCGGTCATGCTGCGCAGTGTGGGTCGCGCGCCTGAGGGGTTTTCGCGCACCGACTCGGTCGCGGGTATCATGGGCATGACCTTTATCAAGGCGATGGAATGCAGCCGCGCGATGGACGAGGCCATGCTCTGCCGCGGCTTTGCCGGCGCGTATCCGGCTCCCGCGCGGAGCGGCTTTGGCTGGCGCGATGGGGTCTATGCGGTCGGCGTGGCGTTGCTCGCCGTGTTGTGTGCGGTACTGTAGCGCGGGCGGTCTAGCCGTCGATGTGAGTAGGGAAGGGCGACGTTTTGACGATCGATATGAATAGTGCGGCGGGCACGAACGGTGCGGGCGGCGCCGAGGGCGCGCCGCTTATTGAGTTGCGCGACGTGGTGTTCTCCTATGCGGGGCATACGGTTGTCGATGGCGTGTCGCTGCAGGTCGATCGTGGTGAACTCGTTGCCCTGCTCGGTCCCAACGGCTGCGGTAAGACGACGATTATGCGTCTTATTAACGGCCTTGAACTCGCGGACGCAGGGGCATACCTGTTTGACGGGTGTATGGTCGATGCGGCATATCTCAAGGATTCCGCGACGGCCCAGCGGTTCCATCAGCGCGTGGGTTTTGTGTTCCAGAATGCCGACGCCCAGTTGTTCTGCGCTACGGTGGGTGAGGAAGTTGCTTTTGGTCCCGCGCAGATGGGGCTGCCGGCAGACGAGCTCGACCGTCGCGTGCACGATGCCATGGAACTGTTTCAAGTTGCCGACCTGGTCGATGCCTCGCCCTATCAGCTTTCGGGTGGGCAAAAGAAGCGTGTGGCGCTGGCGGCAGTCGTATCGATGAACCCCGATATCTTGGTTCTCGACGAACCTACTAATGGGCTCGACGAGGATTCATGCGACATCGTGGTCAACTTCTTGCTGGCCTACGTCGCGGCGGGTAAGACGGTCTTGATGAGCACGCATCACCAGGATTTGGTGCGCCGCCTGGGTGCCCGCGCCATCTATATCGATCGATATCACCATGTGGTCGAGGCGCCTTCGCCGTCGTATGGAACCGAAAGCGGTGCTACGGACTAGTTGCTGCGTAGAGCGTGCGTAGCCGCCCGCGCGGCTTTGCCGTGATGGTATAGTTATCCAGGTTTTTATGGGGGTGGCTATGCCAAGCTGGAACATTCATATCGCTCAGACGGAGCGTTTGCTGGAGCGCACCGGTGCGCTTGCCAATAGCGTGCGCGACCGCAATGCCTTTTTGTTTGGCTGCGTGGTTCCGGATATTTTCGTGGGCTATATGGTCCCTGGCATCGCCGATCCCATCCCGTACCGCATTACGCACTTTGCCAAGCCCGAGCCTATCCCCAAGCCGCGCGAGCATGAGTTTTGGGATACCTATGTGGCGCCGCTGCTCAAAGGGGCGCTTGTTGGTGCGCCAGCTGCCGCGACCTCGATTGCCGAGGAGCGCGAGCGACTCAATCGGGTGCATTATCCCCAACGCTACAAGGATGCCGAGCCGGTTGCCGGTCCCGGTGCTAGCGAGCTTTCGCTCGCGCCCGATGACGTGGCGCAGTCGCTGCTCGATCTGACGCTGGGCGTTTGGTCTCACCTCGCGGCCGATACCGTATGGAATACGCGCGTGAATCAGTACCTGGAGGCGCACGGCGGCAAGCCGTGCGAGGAGTTCCGCATTAAAAAGCAAGGCGACTTTGACTGGTTCGGCAAGACGCTCGGCATTGTTTCGATTCCGCGCGCGACCGATCGCCTGTATACTGCGGCGACGCGTTTTGGGCAGTATCCCATCCATAAGGAGTATGTGCTCAAGACCATCGGCGTCATGCACGAGATCGTGCGCGAAAACCCCGGCGAGCCCGATCATCCGCCGTACCGCCTGCTGACCGAGGAGTTCTTTGACGCAACGTTTACCGAGGTCGTCGAGCTGACCGAGGCGGGCTTTGCGGCTCGCGTTGCTGCTTCTGACGTTCCCGCAGTCCCTCTGATCGCTAGCTGCTAGCCGGCCGGCTTGACGGTGAACAGCCCATCCCAATTGACCAACAGCTCCCGTCGCAGGGCTTCTTCGGTGGTGCGTTCCTGACTGGTCTTTGGGATGTAGGGGAGCCCCGCCTTTTTATGGATGAGCTCGGCTATGTGGTCGAAGCTCTTCTTCTCCTTGATCTGGTCATAGGTAATTTGGATGACGTCGTAGCCCATGCTTGTGAGTGCGGTGGCGCGCTCGGCATCGGAGAGGCTCGCGGCTTCGCTGTCGTGGGCAGAGCGGCCTTGGCATTCCAGAATGACGCCCATGCTGTCGGTGGCGCTTTCGATGAGGATATCGGCGTAGCAGCAGGTTTTGTCATACAGCGAACGTGCGGCTTCACTGAGCGGGATGCGCGCGTTGTTGGCGATCTCGATGCCCTGGCCGCCCTCGTCGCGGGGGAGCGAGATGAGCATGGACGTCTGAACTTCGAAGGGCGAGGCGGTCTGCCCCGTCATGTGCTCGGCCGCCCAGCGCAGTTGTTTGACGCCGCGCAGGCCTGCGGCTTGCTTGGCGAACGCGGCGATATCCGTTGCGGTAAGAAGCGGCGTGCGCTTCCACAAGTTGGTGTCATTGCCCTTGGTGTCGTTAACTCGCTCCCAGCCGCAGTTGGATGGAATGAGCTTAAGCGAAATAGCTTCATCGAGTTGTTGTTGTGTTCGCTCGCAGGGCTTAAACACTGCAAAGGAGCCGCACATCTCGTAGCACGCCATGAGTAACTGGTTGCGTGAGACCTGCGTGGCAAGGCTGAGCAGCGTAAACTCCGGTGAAGTGACATCAAACCCATGCTCAGTCTGCCTAAACGACCCAGGAGGCGGCTCTTGGGTTAGCAGACGGCTATGAAATAGCTTTCCGTTCGCGCGCTGTTTCCTTTCGCTCACGAATCTCCAAACTGGTGTGCCGAGCAAGTCTTTAAATACCGGTTGTTTTGAGTAATGCACCAAGCGATGGTCATGGTCGGGCGGCAGGATTGCCGGATAGAGTCCCAGTATCTGGGGCGGGATGCGATAGTACTGAAAAGCCGTGGGTCCGCAGGCAAGAAATGACATAGCGATCCGATCGTTTGAGCGTTGTCTGGGCTAGAAAAGCTATCCGTTTCGGAAGTGCGGTGAAAAAGACAAAAAGGTCAGGCACAAGCGGTATTTAAGCCAACTTTATCAGGGGTTTTGTTGAAATAAAAGGACTTGTGCTCGGGGGTAAGCAATTTTTCCCCGCACTTCCGAAAACGCGGTTGATCTGGCTCTTGCTAAAACGATTTAGCAGCGTCCGTTAAGGTGTGGGTTTGCCACCGGGCGAACACTTTTAGCGCTTGGGGCTTTATTTTTTGGGCCTCGAAGGGTGGATTTCGCGCTTTTGGTAAAGAAATGAGTGCGTGTTTTGCCGTGCGGCAGGCATCGGTGCACAGAAAAAGGGCCCGGAAGGCAATGCCTTCCGGGCCCTTTGCAATGCAAATCTGCTTGCAAGTACGATTTAGCGCACCTGAGCGACGTATGCGACGTTGGTCGAGGAGACCTTGTCCTCGAGCTGGACGCTCATGCGGGGATCGCCGGCGGTAGCGACGGTCAGGTCGCCGGCCTCGACGTAGCCGAGCTCCTTAGCGGTCTCGATCGCCTTGACGATCGTGCCGTTGACGGTGCCCTGGGTAATCTCGGCCTGATGCGGGATAACGCCCCAGTACATGATCATCTGCTGGACGGCCCACTCGTGGCGGGAGAACGCGCAGATCGGCATGTTGGGACGGAAGTGCGAAATCAGGCGAGCGGTACGACCGGTGGTCGTCGGCACGGTGATGCACTTGGCGCCAACGGTGGTGGCCATGTTCACAGCGGACATACCCACAACGTTGTTAACAACGCGGGTGCCATGAGCGTCGGCCGGAACCTCGAGCGGAGCGTGGGCCGGGAGGTACTTCTCGGTCTCGAGAGCAATGCTGGCCTGCATCTTGACGGCCTCGACCGGGTACTTACCGGCAGCGGACTCGCCAGAGAGCATAACGGCGTCGGTGCCGTCGTAAATGGCGTTAGCAACGTCGGCAACCTCGGCGCGCGTCGGGCGCGGGTTCTGCTGCATGGAGTCGAGCATCTGCGTAGCGGTGATAACGGGCTTGTAGGCCGCGTTGCACTTAGCGATGATCTCCTTTTGGATGTGGGGAACGAGCTCGGGCTTAATCTCGATGCCCAGGTCGCCACGGGCGACCATGATGCCGTCGGAAGCCTCGAGGATCTCGTCGAAGTTCTCGACGCCCAGGGCGCACTCGATCTTCGGGAAAATCGTCACGTGCTCGCCACCGTTCTCGCGGCAAAGCTTGCGAATGCCGCGGACGGACTCGCCGTCACGGATGAAGGAAGCGGCGATGTAGTCGATGTTCTCGGTCAGACCAAAGAGGATGTCCTGACGATCGCGCTCGGTGATAGCGGGCAGCGAGATGTTGACGTTGGGCATGTTGACGCCCTTGCGCTCGCCGATCAGGCCGTCGTTCTTAACGACGCAGGTCATGTCCTGGCCGTCGACGGACTCGACCTCGAGGGCAACCAGACCATCATCGATCAGGATAAGGGAGCCCTTCTCGACCTCGGAGGGCAGAGCCAGGTAGTCGAGGGAGATGTGCTCAGCGGTGCCGTGGAAATCCTCGGACGTGGGCTGAGCGGTGACGACGATCTTATCGCCGGTCTTGACGGCAACCTTCTTGCCGTCGACCAGAAGGCCGGTGCGGACCTCGGGGCCCTTGGTGTCGAGCAGGATGCCGACGGGCAGACCGAGCTCCTTGGAAATACGACGGACGCGCTCGATGCGACCGTGGTGCTCGTCGTAGGATCCGTGCGAGAAGTTAAAACGGGCGACGTTCATGCCCGCCTTGATCATCTCGCGGATGGTCTCGTCGCTATCGCAGGCGGGACCCATGGTGCATACAATCTTGGTGCGCTTGTACATTCAGACCTCCATCTGACATCGTCTTGCGCTGATAGATAAACCATAAGAAATAAAACTGAGATGATTATAACGAAATGCCGACCGAATACCCCAAAAAATCGACCGTATGCCGAATTAGAAGTTCATTTTTTGCGAATAAACGGTATATGCAAAAACTTTACCAACCGTTCTAACCGCTGCTATCTGGGCGATATTTCAGTTTGATGATGCACCGAAGAAAAAACGTTTTATCAATGTCGAACATCATACGGTCTGCATCGTTGCACTCGAGCCGTGTTTCCAATTGGAATGTTTTGGCTAGACGCGCCGCTTTGGGGTACCATAGCTCCACTATCAACTGCCGCTCAGCACGGCAGCCTTGATGAGCCCTTGCCCTTCTCCTGGGAATTATGATCGGGCATCAATCTGCTGAGTGGCCCGAATCCCAGGAGGGGACTCTATATGCAAAAGGAATACCTGTCCGCCGCGGCGGAGGTACTCAGCGACCAAGGTGTCGATGAGAACCTCGGCCTGAGCAACGACGAGGCGTCGTCGCGCCTCGCCAAGACAGGCCCTAACAAGCTCGAGGAAGCCGAGAAGACGCCGTTGTGGAAGCGCTTCTTTGAGCAGATGGCCGACCCCATGGTCATCATGCTGATCGTTGCCGCCGTCATCAGTGCACTCACGGGCATGGTCAAGGGTGAGGCGGACTTTGCCGACGTCGCCATCATCATGTTCGTTGTTATCGTCAACTCGGTGCTGGGCGTGGTTCAGGAGGCCAAGAGCGAGGAAGCTCTCGAGGCATTGCAGGAGATGAGCGCGGCGCAGTCCAAGGTTCTGCGCGACGGCAAGCTCGTGCACCTGCCGAGTGCCGAGCTCGTGCCTGGCGATGTGATCATGCTCGAGGCGGGCGACTCCGTCCCGGCCGACTGCCGCGTGCTCGAGAGCGCCACGATGAAGATCGAAGAGGCTGCACTCACCGGCGAGTCCGTGCCTGTCGATAAGCATGCCAACGTGATCGAGCTCGCCACCGGCACCGACGACGTGCCGCTCGGCGACCGCAAGAACATGTGCTACATGGGTTCCACCGTGGTGTACGGTCGCGGTCGCGCCGTCGTGGTCGGTACCGGTATGAACACCGAGATGGGCAAGATTGCCGGCGCCCTGGCCGAGGCCAAGGAAGAGCTCACGCCGCTGCAGGTGAAGCTTGCCGAGCTCAGCCGCATCCTCACCATCATGGTTATCGTCATCTGCGTCGTCATCTTTGGCGTTGATATCATCCGCCACGGCGTGGGCAACGTTCTTACCGACCCGACCGCCCTGCTCGATACCTTTATGGTTGCCGTCTCGCTCGCCGTCGCTGCCATCCCCGAGGGCCTGGTCGCCGTCGTGACCATCGTGCTGTCGCTTGGCGTGACCAAGATGGCCAAGCGCCAGGCAATCATCCGCAAGCTCTCTGCCGTCGAGACTCTCGGCTGCACGCAGACCATCTGCTCCGACAAGACCGGTACCCTTACCCAAAACAAGATGACCGTCGTCAAGCACGAGCTCGCCGCGCCTAAGGAGAAGTTCCTGGCCGGTATGGCTCTGTGCTCCGATGCCCAGTGGGACGAGGAGCTGGGCGAGGCCGTGGGCGAGCCGACTGAGTGCGCGCTCGTCAACGACGCCGGCAAGGCGGGGCTCACCGGCCTGACCGCCGAGCACCCGCGTGTGGGCGAGGCCCCGTTCGACTCCGGCCGCAAGATGATGTCCGTGGTCGTCGAGACCCTGGATGGCGAGTATGAGCAGTACACCAAGGGCGCGCCCGACGTGGTGATCGGCCTGTGCACCCATATCTACGACGGCGACAAGGTCGTTCCGCTGACCGAGGAGCGTCGTGCCGAGCTCGTGGCCGCCAACAAGGCCATGGCCGACGAGGCCCTGCGCGTACTGGCGCTGGCAAGTCGCACCTACACCGAGGTCCCGGACGACTGCAGCCCCGCTGCGCTCGAGCACGACCTGGTCTTCTGCGGCCTGTCTGGCATGATTGACCCGGTTCGCCCCGAGGTCGCCGACGCCATCCGCGAGGCGCACGACGCCGGTATCCGCACCGTCATGATCACGGGCGACCACATCGACACCGCCGTGGCCATCGCCAAGCAGCTGGGCATCGTCACCGATCGCAGCCAGGCCATCACCGGTGCCGACCTCGATCGCATGAGCGACGAGGAACTCGACGCGCACATCGAGGACTACGGCGTGTATGCCCGCGTCCAGCCCGAGCATAAGACACGCATCGTCGAGGCTTGGAAGTCGCGCGACCAGATCGTGGCCATGACGGGCGACGGCGTCAACGACGCCCCGTCCATCAAGCGCGCCGACATCGGCGTTGGCATGGGCATCACCGGTACCGATGTCACCAAGAACGTCGCCGACATGGTGCTTGCCGACGACAATTTCGCCACCATCATCGGTGCCTGCGAAGAGGGCCGTCGCATCTACGACAACATCCGCAAGGTCATTCAGTTCCTGCTTTCGGCCAACCTTGCCGAGGTCTTCTCGGTATTCATCGCCACGCTCATCGGCTTTACCATCTTCCAGCCGGTGCAGCTGCTGTGGGTGAACCTGGTCACCGATTGCTTCCCCGCGCTCGCGCTGGGCATGGAGGACGCCGAGGGCGACATCATGAAGCGCAAGCCGCGCAACGCCAAGGACGGTGTCTTTGCCGGACATATGGGTCTGGACTGCGTGGTCCAGGGCCTAATCATCACCGTGCTGGTGCTGGCGAGCTTCTTTGTGGGCGTGTACTTTGACATGGGCTACATCCACATCGCCGATATGATCGCCGGCAATGCCGACGAGGAAGGCGTGATGATGGCGTTCATCACGCTCAACATGGTCGAGATTTTCCACTGCTTCAATATGCGCAGCCGTCGTGCGTCGCTGTTCACCATGAAGAAGCAGAACAAGTGGCTGTGGGCTTCCGCCGCGCTGGCACTGGTGCTGACGGTGATCGTGACCGTGCAGCCGACGCTTGCCGAGATGTTCTTTGGCCCCGTGACGCTTGAGCTCAAGGGCGTTCTTGCCGCGCTGGGCCTGGCCTTCCTGATCATCCCGCTGATGGAGATCTACAAGGCGATCATGCGCGCTGTGGAGAAAGAGTAACGTACCTGTCCGGGCCCGCCCCACGCCCTTTCTCCCTCACTGGTCCTCGCGCTTCGCGCTGCGGGATCGTTCGGGAGAAAGGGCTTCCGGGGCGGGCCCTGCGGTATCCTTGCTGGCTTTTCTCCCGCGCGGATGATAAAGGGCTGAGGGAAAGTTTGTGAGCTGGTCGGGCTTTGCCCGGCCAGCTCTTTTTGATTTAAAATACCTGCTCAGTTGTGATTTATGGTGCTGGGAGGCGCTTGTGGGCAAGGCTAAGGCTAAGGCGAAGAAAAAGACGACGGGGGCGCGGGCTAAGCGCGATCGTCGTCGGAAGCTTGCGACCGAGGCTCTCGCGTCTGCCGAGGAGTTGCTGGCAAGCGTGCCGGGACTTGACGCGCTGCAGGATGTCCCGGCGTTTGATGACCTGCCGGTCGATGGGGCTCAGCGGGCGGCATTTGACGACTTTTGCGCACATGCTGAGGAGCCCGAGCAGATGCAGCTTGGCGCCGTGGTGCGCTTAGATCGCGGGTTTCCGCTGGTGGCGACGGCCGACGATACCTTTCGTGCCGAGCATGCCGTGGGGTTTGCCAAGTCGCGCGGCGAGGACGAGGTGCTGCTGCCCGCCGTGGGCGACCGTGTGGCGGTGCGCCGCGCTCCCGGGCACGATATGGGCGTGATTGAGTGCGTTCTGCCGCGCCGTACGAGCTTTGAGCGTTGGCGCGGCCGTGCCCGTGGAGAGCGTCAGGTGCTCTGCTCCAACGTGGATAGCGTGCTAATCGTGCAGGCGCTCGGTGCCGGTGAGGTGCTGCTCGACCGCGTGGCGCGCTCGCTGGTGTTGGCGCTCGACTGCGATGCCGAACCGGTGGTGGTGCTCACCAAAGCTGACCGCTGCGATGCCGAGGAGCTCGAGCGCGATCTGGACCGCGTGCGCCGCCTGGTAGGTCCGGACGTGCGCGTGATCGTGACGTCCTCTGCCGAGGGCCGCGGCCTGGACGGGGTCCGTGCCTGCGTGCCTGCCGGGAGCTGCGCCATGATTCTGGGCGAGTCGGGTGCCGGCAAGTCGACGCTGCTCAATGCACTGCTGGGCCACGATACGTTGGCGACCGGCGGTGTGCGCGAGCGCGACGACCAGGGCCGTCACACTACCGTCGCGCGCGTGATGGTGGCGCTGCCGGGCGACGCCGGTGTGATCGCCGATGCCCCGGGCCTGCGCAGCCTACCGCTCGTGGGTCACGAGCGGGGTCTGGCGCGCGCCTTCCCCGAGATTGTCGAGGCATCGCGCGCGTGCCGGTTTGGCGATTGCACACATACCCATGAGCCGGGTTGCGCCGTTCGCGAGGCCGAGGACGCCGGGCAGATCGACAGTCTGCGTCTGGAAACGTTCCAAAACTTGGCGTCATCCATGCGCGTGAGCGCTCAAATGCTCGATCCCGATGTTCATCTGTAATTGATTTTTCCTATGACAGCCGTCTCCCAACTGTTCGGGAGACGGCTTTTTTCCTGCGGAAAAGCCTCGAAACATGCAGTTTGTTGACGTGCTGACCAAAACCTTGCCACGAGCTTGACGGGCTGGTCAGCTTTTGGTCAGCGATTGGTTTGACATCGAAAACCAAGATCGCGATTGCGCCGCTTTGCGCTCTGACCGCCCAGACAATGGTGGTACGGGCATTCGCCCGGCACTGCCATGAGAGGAGCGGCCGTGAACAAGAGCAAGCGCATCGCCATCAGTCTGGTCGCGGGCGTGCTCGCTGCTCTGCTCTGCATGGTTTACGGCTCGTCGATCCGCTCGCAAGCCGAACAGGTCCAGGCTGAGACCTTGGCCAAGTACGGTGGCGATCGCGTCGAGGTATGCGTCGCGGCGCGCGATATCGATGTGGGCGAGACCCTCGATGAGACCAATGTCATAACCCAGGAATGGCTGACGAGTCTGCTGCCGCGTGACGCGGCGACCGAGCTGCGCCAGGTGCGCGGCGACGTGACGACTTCGCGTATTCCCAAAAACGCCGTGATCTGCAATGTCTACACCAAGGCCGAGAGCCACAAGCTCGAGGTGCCTAAGGGCAAGGTCGCCGTTTCGGTGGCGGTCGATGCCGAGCACTCGGTCGGCGGTGCCACGGGCGTGGGCAGCTATGTGGACGTGTACGTGCAAAAAGATGACGTAACCGATCGACTGTGCGGCGCGCACGTGATCGATACCAGTGAGAATTCCGGTGCCACGCGCGAGGGCAAGATCGAATGGGTGACGCTGGCGGCTGACCCCGAAGACGTCAAGGAACTGCTGGGAGCCTCGGGCAAGGGAACGGTCAGCTTGACGATTCCCGCCACGGCGCGCGGCAAAAAGAGCGGAGGCGACGAGTGATGAAGGCGATCTGGCTTGCGTGCTGCGCGTGCGGCGATTACGGGCTGTTGCAGCAGGAAGTCGAGGGCCGTGATGCGGGTGCACAGGTGCTTCGCGTGGGTGACCTGGACGGGCTGGTTTCCATGGCGCGGGCGTTTCCGTCGCGCCGCGGGGCTGCCATCATCGCGGCGTCTCTGTTTGATATCGAAGATGTGCGCAAGACTGTTGCGCGCCTGACGGCCGAAGGCCGCGTGAGTCGCGTGGTCGTGTTGATAGAAGTGCTCGATCCGTCGGATATCGAGGGACTGTTTCGCGCGGGGGCGACCGAGGTCATCGCTGCGCACAGTATATGCGGCAACGGGCGCGCGGGCGAGGGAGCGGTTGATTCCGATCGGCGCATGACGATTGAGCCCGATGCTTTTGTTGATAGGGAACCCGGGGCGCCTCGCGCTACAAGAGGCCCGCGTGTTGATGATTATGGAAAAGCGGAAGCCGAGCATGGTCGGCGCCCCCGGAACCCCCTTGTATACGATGACGCTGGAGGGCCGGCACAGCATGCTGGCGACTCCCCGGCTGTAGATATGGGATACGTGCACGGCGTGAATCTGGCGGATGAACTCGACGAAGTTGAGGGCTTTGCCGGGTGCGGCGAGTTGTCGCTGATGCAGCATGAGCAGATTGCACAGAACGAGCCTGCCTCGCAGACCGAACAAGCTGCCATGCCGGCTTGGACGCAGCGTGTGGTTGCGGCGGAGGAGACGGGGACGCTGTCACCGACGCCCGCTCCGCCGCCTCCGATGCCGCCGGCAGACGCTGCCGCTTCGCCGCATCGAGCTCCGGTCATCTGCGCCATTTCGGGTTCGGGCGGTTGCGGCAAGTCGACGATCGTTGCCACCATGGCACACACATCGTCGCTGTTGGGCTTGCGTGCCGCCGTGCTCGACCTGGACCTGATGTTTGGAAACCTTTACGACTTGTTAGGCGTCGATGCTCCGCGCGATATGGCGGCACTTATCGAGCCGTCGGCGGCGGGCGCGCTCACCGAGCCGGATATCGTAGCCGCATCGATGCGCGTGGCGCCGGGCGTTACGCTCTGGGGTCCCGTCGCGGCGCCCGAGCAAGCCGAGCTCATGGCACGTCCGGTGGAGCTACTGCTTGATGTCCTGCGTCGCGAATCCGACGTGGTCTTTATCGATACCTCGGTCTTTTGGGGCGACGCCGTGGCGGCTGCGGTGGCGGCGAGCGACCGTTGCCTGGTCGTTGGCGATGCGGCGGTGTCGTCCGCGACATCGGCGTCGCGCGTCATTGAACTGGCAAGTCGAGTAGGTGTGCCGCGCACGCGCATGAGCGCCGTGTTCAACCGGTTCGGTGCGCGCGGGGCAGACGAGGATGTTGCCATGCGCTTTGAGATTGCCTGTGCGTTGAGCTCCAAGATTCGTATCGCCGATGGCGGGCAGGATCTCGCCGCGCTCATGGCGTTTGGGCGCGCTGACGAGGCAGTGGGGCAGACCAGCGCTTTTGCGACCAGCGTGCGCGAGGCCACGCGCGAGATGCTCGTGGAACTGGGGTGCGCCGTCGGCCCTTGGGGCGATATGGTCACCGACCGTGCAATGCGCACCGAACGCCCGCGTATCCGCCTTCCCTGGTCGCGCGAGGGTGATCAGCGATGAGCCTGCAAACGAGGATTAAGGCTGCCGGCGCTGCAGCGGCGGCAGCGCCTGTAGATGCGGGGCGCCGCCGCGCGGTGAAACGACGCACCAAGCGCGCCGTGATGGACCGCATGGGTTACGACGAAGTGGCGCGTATCAGCGCCTATATCGACCCGGCACTTGCCCGCTCGGAATTGCGTCCTGCGGTGGAGGCGGCGCTCAATGTTGAGGAGCCGACCGATCTCGCGACGCCCGAGCGCGAGACTATCATCGACGAGATTTTGGATGACGTGGTGGGCTTGGGGCCGTTGCAGCCGCTCATCGAGGACGACACCGTTACCGAGATCATGATCAACGGCTGCCGCTCGGCTTTCTTTGAACGCGGCGGCGTCTTGTACCCCATCGAGCATGCGTTTGAGGATGATGAGCAGATCCGGGTGCTTATCGACCGCATCATCTCGCCACTTGGCCGCCGTATCGACGAGCGCAGCCCCATCGTCAACGCCCGCCTCAAAACGGGCTATCGCGTCAACGCGGTGATTCCGCCTGTGGCGATTGACGGACCGATTCTCACCATCCGAAAGTTCTCGGACCGTATCTGCTCGCTGGACGAGCTTGTGGGGCTGGGGTCGCTGCCGCTTTGGTATGCGCAGCTGCTGTCGTGCGCGGTGTCGCTGCGACAGGACCTGGCGGTTGCGGGAGGCACGGGATCTGGTAAGACCACCCTGCTCAACGCGTTGTCATGCGAGATCTCCACCGGCGAGCGCATCGTGACGATCGAGGACTCTGCTGAGCTCAAGTTTGCGCATCATCCGCACGTGGTGCGCCTAGAGGCGCGCGAGGCTTCAATTGAGGGCGAGGGCGCGGTGACGATCCGCGACCTGGTGACCAATGCCCTGCGCATGCGCCCCGACCGCATCGTGGTGGGCGAGGTGCGCGGTGCTGAGTGCTGCGACATGTTGCAGGCCATGAACACGGGCCACGACGGGTCGCTCACCACACTTCATGCGGGCTCAGAACAGGAGACCGTGGTGCGTCTGACGTTGCTTGCACGTTATGGCATCGATCTGCCGAGCGAGCTCATCGAGGAGCAGATTGCCATGGCGCTCGACGGCATCGTGATGTCCGAGCGCCACGCCGATGGCAGGCGTTTCGTCTCCTCGTATTCGGGGGTGCGTCGCGCCGCGTCGGGCGGCGTAGAGCTCGAGCGCTATGTGACTTTCGATGCCGCCGAGCGCACCTGGAAGCTTGACCGCGAGCCGCCGTTTATCGCAGAAGGCCTGCGGTCGGGGACGCTCACACAAGAGGAGGTGGACGAATGGAGGTCGCTGTGCCCCTCGTCGTAGGGGGTTTGGCAGGGTTTTCTGTCGCGACGGCGTGCGGGGCGGAACCTCGTGTGCCGCAGGTGCCGCCGGCGGAGCTGGCGCGTCAGGCGTTCGAGACGGTGGCAGAGAAGCTGCCGCGTGAGCTGGTGGAAAACGATCTGCTGAAAAAGATTGCCCGTTCGTGGGCATCGCTGGCTCCGGCGCGTCGCCTTGGCCTCGTGATCGAGGATGCTTCGGAGCGTTTGGCGTTTCTGCTGCTATCGAGCGGTGTCTGCTGCGTTTTGCTAACGATGGTGTCGTTATCGCCCCTCGGATTTGCCTTGGGACTTGTTGCTCCGATTGCCGTTGGCGCCGCCCGGGATGGCTTTGAGAGCCGGCGCGAGCAACACGATGCAGAAGAGGCTATGCCCGAGGCGTTTACCGCACTTTCCATGTCGCTTGCCTCGGGACATTCGCTGGCCCAGGGCATGCGCTTTGTGGGCGCTCATGCGCAAGAACCGGTGCATACCGAGTTTTTGCGGGTGGCGGCGGCAATCGATTGCGGCATCTCGGCGACCGACGCGCTCGATGACTTGCTCGTGCGCATCGACGCCCCCGGTCTTTCGCTTGTGACCTTGGCGCTTAAGGTGTCTCAGCGCACCGGTGCTCCGCTTGCCGACTTACTGTCCGAGGCGTCGAGCATGGTGGGGGAGCGCATTGAGCTCAAGCGCCGCCTGGATGTCAAGACGTCGCAGGCTCGCATGTCTGCGCATATGGTCGCGGCGATGCCGGCGGGCATGTGCGCGGTGTTGGCGCTGCTTTCGGCAGATTTTCGTCGCGGTCTTGCGACGCCTGCCGGCGCGGGCGCTGTGGCGCTGGGTCTTGCCCTCAACGCCGTTGCCCTGGTGGTTATCAGGCGCATTATGCGGGTGGAGCTGTGAGCGCCCTGGTTGCAGTTGCGGCTTGCCTGTGCGCTCTGAGTGCATTTGTCGCGACGGGTTTGGATCGGGCGGATGCACGCAAGATCGCAGAGGCCTGCAAGCGCGAGGCGGTGCTGGTCGCTGCCGCGGGTCGCTCGGTGGTCGATGCTCTGACCGCGCGAATGAAGGGCGCGGTTGGAGCGGGCGGCCCGGCGCGAGTATCGCTCGGCGAAGTGTCCGAGATGATCGATGTTGTGCGCTTGGGTCTTTCGGCCGGTCTTTCGTTTGATGCGGCGCTTGAGATTTTCTGCGCCAACCGCCGGTCAGTGCTGGCTCTTCGACTTGAGCGGGCCTGCATGGCATGGCAGGTGGGCGTGGGCACGCGTGAGGACGAGTTGTTGGCCGCCGCACGCGACCTGGCCGTGCGAGCGCTCGAGACCTTTGCCATCACGGTGGGGCAGGCGCTCGCTCTGGGTGCCCCACTTGCCGAGACACTGGCCGCTCAAAGTCGCGAGATCCGTGCGGCTCATCGCGCCGCGGTCGAGCGCGAGATCGAGCGTGCGCCCGTCAAGCTGCTGATTCCCACCGGCACACTCATCTTGCCGGCGTTGCTTCTGTCCATATTGGGCCCGCTGTTGGGAGCAGGCGGGATGATGTAGGGAGGAATACATGAACACGATGACTGACGTTGCTGGCAAGGTCTGGAGCTGGGCTGTTTGCCAGTCAATTCGCGCTCGCCAGCATGCCGGGGAGCTGCTGCAGGAGGAGAGTGCGCAGGGCACCACCGAATACGCCATCTTGGTCGGCGTGCTCGTGGTGATCGCCATCATTGCCATTGTCGCATTTAAGGGCAAGGTCCAAGATCTATGGAACGCTATCAGCGAGGGCATCAACAGCCTGTAGAGGGTAGGCGGCCTGTCGGCGCACTGCTGGTGTTTGCCTGTGTGGTTGTGGCGGTGGCAGTGGCGGTTTGGGGGCTAAACGCCGCGCGGCAGCAGCGTCCTGGGGCCGCCTTCGATTCGGGCTCAGATTCGGCGGTGGCGTCTCAAAAAGATGAGATGCGAGATGCGGACGATTCGGATGTCGCTGTCACGGCGCAAACCTTTCTGCGGATGCTCGACAAGCGGTCTGGCACTGCGACGGATTCGCCTGAGGACAACGCGATTGCGGTCCGGCTTGCATGGTCCGAGGACCGACCGATGACCGAGGCAGCGGCGGATATGTTACGCGCCTACCGCGAGGTGCCAACGGCCCAGCTCGCCCTGAGCGGCTATCTCGATATTAAGGGTAACGTATGGGGCGCCATTGTGCGCGATGGGCGCGGCTGGGTCGATATGGTGACGGTTGCCGCGGATACTGGCGATGCTTCGTGTCGTCTGCGCGCGGTGCGCCTGGCCCCGCAAACAATAAGCTCAAAGGAGGGGTCGTGAAATGCATGACGTCCTGCGCGAGGAATCTGCCCAGGCGACGGTCGAATACGCCATCGTCACGGTGGCGCTGTTATCGATCGTGCTGGCGATTGCGGGGCTTTGGCGTGCTGGCACCGATGGGCACTTGGCGGCGCTGGTTGAGCGGGCGGCATCCCATGGCGTTGCCTCGACGTCGGTTATCGACGCCGCTGCGGGCGCTAAGGACATCGCGTTGTATTGATATCGCGCGCGAGGACCGGGCGCAGTCTACGGTCGAGGCTGCTTTTTTGCTGCCGACGTTTCTGATGCTCATTCTTCTCGCACTGCAACCGGTGTGTTTGCTCTATACGCGCGCGGTCATGGAGTCTGCCGCTGCCGAGACCGCGCGGCTCATGACCACGACGACGGCGGAGGACGACGATCTTAAGGAGTTCACCCGCCGCCGGCTTGCCGCAGTGCCCAACGTTTCGATCTTTCATGCCGGCGGGCCGTTGTCGTGGGATATCGAGCTTGGCCGGGCCGGTGCGGGTGGTGTCTCGTCCGTGTCCGTTTCCGGCGAGGTCAAGCCGTTGCCTGTGATCGGTGCGTTTGCGCAGGCTATGGGTGGTACCGCCGAGGGCGGCTACGTTGAGCTCAAGGTCGATGTCTCGTATCAATCGCGTCCCGAATGGCTGGAGGGAGATTATGATTCGTGGATTGCTGCATGGGATTAAGCGTTTCTGGTCTAGATGCGTTTTGACGCGCCGTCCGAGCTGCCATCGCAAGCGAGGCGGCTTTATGGGCCGCGCCGGTATCGACCTGTTTATCGAAGACGGTGCCTACACCACGCTTTCTTCTGCCGTGGTCATCCTAGTGGTGCTCACGTTGTTGTTTTCGTCGACCGCGGCGATATGGAGCATGTCGCGTGCCGGGGATACCCAGGTGGCGGCCGATAGCGGCGCGCTGGCGGGTGCCAACGTGGTGTCGTCCTATCACACGGCTGCCACGGTGGTTGATGCGAGCATCTTGAGTCTGGGGCTAGCGGGGTTTGCCACAATCGGGACGGGCCTGGTTGCCATTCTCATCCCAGGTGCCGAACCAGTTGCCGGCAATATGGTCGACACCGGGATTGAGATCATTAAAACGCGCAACAAGTTTGCCAAAAGCGCATCGGAAGGCTTGCAGAAAATCGAGACGGCTCTGCCGTATCTGATTGCCGCGCGTGCCACGCAGGCGGTGTCGGCGCAGGATACCGATAGTGTGGCCTATACCGGTACGGCGCTTGCCGTGCCCAGGACATCCGAGTCGGACTTCGCTGCGCTCAAAGGGTCAGAGATCTCGACCGATACCATTAAAGACACATCAGATGATTTAGAGCGTGCGGCCGAGGAGCTGCGGAAGGCTTCTGAGGACACGGCGAAGGCTAAAGAGCGCGCTTGGCTGGCGGATTGTGGCGGGTCTGACAAGGGCTCGGTCAGCAGCTGTTCTTGCATGTGGGAGCGTGTGAAAAGTCTAACGGATCTCTCTGGTGCTCAAAATCCGCATTACGCTTCGAGCGTTACGTGGGAACCGCAAGTGGCGCTCGATCGCGCGAAGGCCTACTATCGCCAGCGCCTGGCAAATGAGAAACCGCTTGGCGAGGGTCCGGAAAAACAGGCAGATTCTGCTGCACGAAAGGTGTTCTTCGCTTATGCGGGCGAAGAAGTCGAGCGGGCATATATAACTGAAAAGGACGGCAAAGTTTCCGCCCGCATCCCTTTCCTTCCGCGAAATCCAGATGAGGCGCGGACGACTGAACTCTATACCGATGCGCGTTGGCCCACGAGTGAAGTAGATAAAGTTACCTATTTGCATTATGGGACTGACTGTCCAAATTACAAAAAAGGAAAGCCGGGTGGGCTGGCATCCGTCGCAGATTTTGACGGTCACGAAACGTGTAGCGAATGCCATTTCGGTGTGTCGTCTTTAGGGTACGTTGCGATTGCAACGACTTCTGTCGAAAGGGGCTTCGAGTACCACTTCGATAAGTTCAAAGAGGCTCTGGAAGACTACGTCGAATGCCGCAACAAAGAACTCGAACTTGAGCGTCAGACCGAGGATGAGGCCGACCGTGCGGGCAATGCGTTTGACCAGGCCATTAAAGCGCTTTCCGGCGAGCGCCCGCGTATCGCCCCACCTGGCCGCAACGGCGTGGTCGCCTTTGCAGTTTCGGGTGACATTACCAGCCCCGATAAACTTAACTCCTCGTTTAACGCGGCAGTCAGGCTTGGCGATCGCGGTGCTATCTCTGCCGCGGTGCTGGCGCCCGATGAGGCGACGGCGCAAAACAACGTGCTTTCGCGATTTTTCTCGACATTGAAGGAGCGCTCGGGCGGCGTTGCCGGCGTGCTCGACGGCGTCATGGATGTTTGGGGACGGCTGCTCGTGGGATACGGTGATATCCAAGGTTCGGCCGACGAACTTATGGACGAGATGATTAAAGACCTAGGAGGGGGCAGCGGTGCGTTGGGCTCCATTGCATCGTGGCTCGGCGATACCGTTTCGGCGTCCGTGGCGGCGCTGGGTTTGGAACCGTGCGACTTGCGCCTGCGAAAGCCGGTGCTGACCGATTCCGCCAACGTCATTAAGAGTCCGGGGTCTGACATTGCTGGTCTCTCTCAAGCGCAAGACAAACTGCGAAGTATTCCGTTGGGCGTGACCGATCCCAAGGCGCTTTGCGAGGCGTTGGAATATCAAGTCGAACGCACCATTAGCGGTACGGTGTTCACGCTTGCGGAGATTCCTCTGCCCGGCGGCGGCTCCATCCCACTCACCGTCGATGTCGCGACACTGGTTGGCGCTCTGGGCGGTGGGTCGTAATGAGTATTCGCATGCGTCTGCGTGAGGAGCGCGCCCAAGCGACGGTGGAGATGGCAGTGGTTACGCCCGTTTTGCTGGTGCTGGCACTCATCGTGTACAACGTCATGATCTTTGCCGGCGCTGTCGCGCGCTTCGACCGCGTGGTGCCCGACATCGTGCTGGCGCACGCTGTGGCGCCGGGCGGGGAGGGTGACGAGAGCTCTGCCGATGCCTCGGCGACGGTTCAGACTCAAATTCTGAATGCCATGGAAGGCTATGACTTGCAGATCGAAGTGTCGAGCGAGCAAGGCGCGGAGGCATCGGATGGTGGCCTGCTCTCCCTATCCGGTACGTTTAGGACCTACACCTGCACCATGCACTATGAGCCGTGGCCGACTTCTCTCAGCATCGCTGGCGTTCCGCTGGGGGCGCCGACAACGTTGTCGCACGAGCGTGTGGTGACGGTCGATCCATGGCGTCCGGGGGTGGTCATGTGACCGCGGTCTCGTCCTACATCGCCTACGCGCGGGCACTCAATAGGCTGGGTTGGACGCCGGCCGAGTTTGTGGTGGCGGAGTCGTTTGTCGTGCGCCTGCGCGGCATGCTGGGACGGCGTCCGGTTGCCGCCAACGGCCTGCCGCTCGTCATGGCGTTTCCACGCTGCTCTTCGGTCCATACGTGTTTTATGGTCTATCCCATCGACATCGCCTTCATCGATGCGCGCGGCAATATCCTCGCGCGCTACGAAAACGTATGTCCCTGGTGTATGTGCTCCTGCCCCGGCGCCTGGGCGGTATTGGAACGCCCTTCAATCCTCGCTACACCTCCCGCCCTCCAACAAGTGCCGGCGTAAGAGATTGGCGACAGCGGACTTTCGTCATACGAAATTGGGTAAGATGGAGGAGAAGATGCATGGATGTTGAGATTCATCCCAACGCTAAAAAGCACCTGACGGAAAAGCAGGTGCTTAGCGCTTGGCTTGCGGTTACTGAGTGCATTCGTCGCGAGTCGAAGGACGAGCCGCCGAGATGGCTTGCGATTGGATGGCTCCCAGACGGACGAAGCGTGGAGCTTGTCGCGGTCGAGCTTGTCCGTGGGTGGCTTATCATTCATGCCTTGTCTCCAGTCCAGAAGAAATTTTGGCAGGAGATTGAACAGGCTCGGCAAAGGGGTCGATGATGGGCAAGACGTATACGGCCGCTAATGGTCAGGTTGTAACGGATGAAATGATTGACGCGTGGTGCGAGTCGTACGAGCGCGGAGAGTTTCCGGATGGCGAACACACCGTTGGTGGGATCGTGCATGGACGGCCCCCGCTCTCAGGTGAGGGGACGGCAACGCTGTCGGTCAAGATTCCTCTGGGAATGAAGGAGGCCATTCGTCGACGGGCGGCTGCCGAGGGGATGACGCCAAGTGAGTTTGCCCGTGCGGCTCTGAGTGAAAAACTTCTTGCTGCCGGCTGATGCCTCTGACGTGCCGATTTATAGAACCGAGGCTGTGCTCAAAAACTTTTTTAAAATTCTCGGTTGACCGGAACGCGTCCTTGGTTATACTAATCAAGCCTTGAAACAAGGCACACCTCAAATGGCTGGGTAGCTCAGTTGGTAGAGCAGAGGACTGAAAATCCTCGTGTCAGGGGTTCGATTCCCTTCCCCGCCACCTTGAATTGACTAGGACCTCTGCAAAGGGGTCCTTTTCTTTTATCGAGGGCTCTGCGGAAATTGCGTCCCGGAATTTGGCTTCAGAGTGGGATGCGTTTTCCGCTTTGAGGCCGCTTGGGAAAGCGCGACCCGGAATCCGGCGTCAGAATGGGATGTGCTTTCCTTTTGCGGTCTTTGGCGGAAACTGCGTCCCAGATCCCGCGCTCAGAACGGGATGCATTTTCCGGTTGAGGCCTCGAACGGAAAATGCATCCCAGTCTTTTGCGAAAAACGGGATGCGCTTTCCGGCCGCCTACTTCCGGCGCATATGTACATCTCGGCGCGCCATCTCGGGCCCGCCCAGACATTCCTTCCGCTTTTGCGCCACTTTACAGACCGTTCGGTCGTCTGTCCGCACGCGCGGGTATACTCAAAACGATACTTTTCCTATGCAATACGATGCAGGCTCGGCCTGCACGATCCGAAGGGGGCAGTGATGGAGAGGATACTCGGCGTTAATCTCTCTGGCTGGTTTATTCCCGAGCCTTGGGTGACCCCGTCGCTATACGCGGCGACCGGTGCATCCAACGCGGCCGAGCTGCAGGAGGCCATGGGCACCGCCGCCTATAACGAGCGCATGCGCCGTCATTACGAGACGTTTGTGAGTGAGGACGATTTCCGTCGCATGGCGCAGATCGGTCTCAATGCCGTGCGTCTGCCGGTGCCCTGGTATGCCTTTGGCTCGCAGGAGTCCGATGCGTCCTACATCTCGGTTGTCGACTACATCGACCGTGCAATTGAGTGGGCTGCCAAGTACGACATCCGCGTGCTGCTTGATCTAGCAACTGTGCCCGGTGGCCAGGGCGATTCCAACGATTCGCCCGCCACGCCAGAGGCTGTTGCCGAGTGGCATTCGTCCACTAACGGCCGTCATGTCGCACTCGACGTGCTCGAGCGCTTGGCTGATCGCTACGGCGAGGCCGAGAGCCTGCTGGGCATTGAGCTGCTGGATACGCCGCAGATGAGTGTCCGCAAGAGTCTCTTTTCCATGACGGATGGCATTCCGGCGCACTACCTGCGCAACTTCTATCGCGATGCCTACGAGCTCGTCCGTTCGTATATGCCCGAGGATAAGATCGTCGTCTTTTCGTCGTCGGGGCATCCCAGCGAGTGGAAGCATTTTATGCGCGGCGCCAAGTACAAGAACGTCTACATGGACCTTCACCTGTACCATTACCGCGACGAGTATGCGCTCGATATCACGAGCCCCCGCGGGCTGACGACGGCGATTTCCCGTAACAAGCGCGAGCTTAAAGAAGCGATTTCGACTGGGTTCCCCGTGCTGGTGGGCGAATGGTCGGGCGCGGCGATCTTTGCCAACTCGTCGGTTACGCCCGAGGGCCGCAATGCCTACGAGCGCGTGTTTATCGCCAACCAGCTGGCTTCGTTTGCGCCGGCTGCCGGTTGGTTCTTCCAAACGTGGAAGACCGAGAAGCGCATTGCAGCATGGGACGCCCGCGCGGCGCTCGGTACGCTCGAGCGCGGCATGATTGAATAGGTTGATATGACGCAAAACAGCACCCATACGGGCAAACTCTATGTGGTCGGCACGCCCATCGGCAACCTGGGCGACCTGTCCCCGCGCGTTGGCGAGGCGTTTGCCGCCGCCGATGCCATCTGCTGCGAAGACACGCGTGTGACGTCAAAGCTGCTGATGCATCTGGGCATTTCCAAGCCGCTTGTCCGTTGCGACGAGAATGTGATCGCCAGCCGCGCCGTCGGCCTGGTCGACCGTCTGCTGGCGGGGGAGACCCTCGCTTTTGCCTCGGACGCCGGCATGCCGAGTGTGTCCGATCCCGGCCAGGCGCTGGTCGAGGCGGCGCGTGAGGCCGATGTGCCCGTTGAAGTTATTCCCGGGCCCTCTGCTTGCGTCACGGCGCTCGTTTCGTCCGGCATTCCCTGCGAGCATTTTTTCTTCGAGGGCTTTTTGGGCCGAAAGCACGGCGACCGCGTGCGGCGTTTACAGCGCCTTGCCGTGGTGCCCGGCGCACTCATCTTCTACGAGTCTCCACATCGCATCGTGGCGACGCTCGAGGCCGTGGCGGAGGTCTTTCCCCAGCGTGAGGTTGCCGTCTGCCGCGAACTCACCAAGCTGCACGAGGAGGTCTTGCGCGGGCCCGCTGCTCAGCTTGCCGAGGAGCTGCGTGCTCGCGGCGAGGTAAAGGGCGAGATTGCGCTGGTCATCGCGCCGCCGAGCGAGGATGAGGAGGCCGGTATCGTGCCGGTTGGCGCCGCGGCAGCGGATCCCGACGAGGCCCTGCGCGAGGATATCCGCGCCGCGCTCGAGGAGGGGGAGCCCGCCTCTGCGGTGGCCAAGCGCCTGTCTCAGAAGTATTCGCGCCGCAAGCGCGATGTCTATGCCATGGTGCTCGATATGCAATAGATGGAGGATATCCAGCCCTTGCGCTAGAATCATCCCCTGTATGCAACGTTTTTCTGGAGGACAAACCCCATGGATCAAAGCAAGCCTTCGTTCTTTATCACGACGCCCATCTACTACGTCAACGCCGATCCGCACCTGGGCACGGCTTATTCCACCATCATCGCCGACGTTCAGGCTCGCTATCGCCGCTCCGCCGGCTATAACGTCAAGTTCCTGACCGGCATGGACGAGCACGGCGAGAAGGTCGCCGAGGCCGCAGCCAAGCACAACATGACGCCGCAGGAGTGGACCGACAGCCAGGCTCCGCACTTCAAGGAGCTTTGGAGCAAGCTCGAGATTTCCAACGACGATTTCATCCGCACCACCGAGCCGCGCCAGCATCATGCCGTGCAGTACCTGTGGGAGCGCATGAAGGAGTCCGGCTACCTGTATAAGGGCAGCTACGACGGTTGGTATTGCGTGCCTGACGAGACCTACTTCACTGATACGCAGGTCCAGAAGGGCGACGAGGAGTACGGCAGCGTCGGCCAGCACCTGTGCCCCGACTGCCACCGTCCGCTTGAGCGCGTGCAGGAGGAGTCCTACTTCTTTAAGCTTTCCGCCTTCCAGGACAAGCTGCTCAAGCTCTATGACGAGCACCCCGACTTTGTCGAGCCTGCGTTCCGCATGAACGAGGTACGTAGCTTTGTCGAGGGCGGCCTTAATGACCTTTCCGTGAGCCGTACGAGCTTTGACTGGGGCATTCAGGTCCCGTTTGACGAGGGTCACGTGACCTACGTGTGGTTCGATGCGCTGCTCAACTATATGACGGCCGTCGGCTACGGTGTCGACACCGACGAGGCGCGTGCCGAGCTGGCCTATCGCTGGCCCGCGCAGTTCCACATCGTGGGCAAGGACATCATCCGCTTCCACTGCGTCATTTGGCCCGCCATGCTCATGGCCATCGGCGAGGCCCTGCCCGAGCACGTCTTTGCCCACGGCTTCCTGACCGTGCGCAATGCCGAGACCGGCAAGGCCGAGAAGATGTCCAAGAGCCGCGGCAACGCCATCGCTCCGCAGGACGTTATCGACATGTTGGGCGTCGAGGGCTATCGCTACTACTTCATGACCGACGTCGTCCCCGGCACCGACGGTGCCATCAGCTTCGATCGCATGGAGCAGGTCTACAACGCCGACCTGGCCAACAGCTGGGGCAACCTTATCTCGCGTTCGCTCAACATGAGCGGCAAGTACTTTGATGGTTGCGCGCCCGCCAAGCCCGCATCGTTCGATGCGTTCGACAACCCGCTGGCAAAGATCGCCGATGGTCTGGTCGAGCGCTACATGGCCAAGATGGACGTGCTCGATTACGGCGGAGCCAAGGACGAGGTCATGGAGCTCATCCATGCCGCCAACCACTACATCGAGGACTCTGAGCCTTGGGCACTTGCCAAGGACGAGGCCAAGGCTGACGAGCTGGCGTTTGTGATCTACAACCTGCTCGAGGCCATCCGCATTGCCGCCCACCTGCTGATGCCGCTCATGCCTCAGACCTCTGCCGAGGCCCTGCGCCGCCTGTCCTGCGAGGACGAGGCCGCGACCGACGACCTCAAGGGCATTTGCGCTTGGGGCCTGCTTGCCGGCGGTCAGCCTGTCGAGAAGGGCGAGCCGCTGTTCCCGCGTCTGGGCTAAGACGCGGCGCGCCATATCGGCAATTTGCTGTTTAGATGTAAGGGCATGGCCGCCACGGTCCATGCCCTTTCGTTTCAAGACGCCGCCATCATGCTAAGGAGGCAACTATGACAACTTCGCCTTTGGCAAACCCCACGGCAACAAGGGAGCTGCTGGAGGAGTTTGGCCTTGCGACCAAGCATCGCCTGGGCCAGAACTTCCTGATCGACAACCATGTGATCGAGCGCATTTGCGAGCTTGCCGAGCTTGCGGGCGATGAGCGCGTGCTCGAGGTTGGTCCGGGCGTTGGCACGCTCACGCTTGCGCTGTTGCAGGAGGCGGCGTGCGTCATGTCGATCGAAGCAGATCCCGAGCTCGAACCGGTGCTCGACGCCCATGCCGCCGACTATGCCAACTTCCGCTTTATCATGGGCGACGCGCTTAAGGTGGGCCCGGAGCAGATTGAGCAGGCCGCCGGCGGCGAGCCCACGGTATTTGTCGCGAACTTGCCCTATAACGTGGCGGCGACGATCATTTTGCAATTTTTCCAGACGATGCCGGCGCTCAAGCGTGCCGTCGTCATGGTGCAAAAGGAGGTTGCCGATCGCATTGCCGCAGTGCCGGGCAACAAGACCTATGGCGGCTATACGGCAAAGCTCGGCCTGTATGCGCAGGTGACGGGTCGCTTTGAGGTGCCGCCGCGTTGCTTTATGCCAGCGCCGCACGTGGACTCGGCCGTCGTGCGTATCGACCGTGTTGACGGCGTGGTGCCCGAGGGGCTCGATCGCGAGTTCGTGGCTCGTGTGATCGACGCTGCATTTGCTCAGCGGCGCAAGACCATCCGAAATTCCATGAGCGCCAACGGTTTTGCCAAGGACGTGCTCGATGCCGCTTTTGAGGTTTGCGGTATCGCACCCACCACGCGCGCCGAGACGCTCGATGTTGCCGACTTTGTCCGTCTGGCCCGGGAGCTAATCCATGACGCCTAATGCCGAACGCGTGACGTTTACCAAGAAAAAGAAGACGGTTGCTTGTCCCGTGCCCTTGGCACCGCTTGCCGACACACATGCGCATCTGCTTTCGTTCTGGGGCAAGGATGTGCCCGAGACGCTCCTGCGCGCCAAGGCTGCGGGCGTCGACCTGTTGGTGACGATGTTCGACCCCATCGCTGACAAACGCAGCGTGACGGACTATAGCGACTGGCTCGTGCGCGAAATTCTGCCGATGCGGGATATTCCGCAGATCAAGTATCTCGCTGGCGTGCATCCGTATGGCGCGCCGGACTATGCCGACGACGTTCACGCACAGGTCGTTGCCGCACTCGATGATCCCTTATGCGCCGGTATTGGCGAAATCGGCCTGGACTACCACATGGACTATGACGACGATATCGCGCCGGCACCCCATAACGTGCAGATTGACTGCATGGCGCGCCAGCTCGAGCTTGCCGTGTGCCGTAACGTGCCGGTGGAGCTACATCTGCGTCACGAGGACACGGACCAGGAGCGCACCTCGCACGTGGACGCCTACAACGTGCTTCGTGAGGTGGGCGTGCCCCAGGCCGGTTGTGTGCTGCACTGCTTTGGCGAGGACCGCGCCACGATGGAGCGCTTTGTGGAGCTGGGCTGCTATATCGCCTATGGTGGTGCGGCCACCTTCAAGCGCAACGACGACGTGCGCGAGGCATTTGCGGCAACCCCACTCGATCGAATTTTGTTCGAGACGGATTGCCCGTATATGGCTCCGGAGCCCATCCGCGGTCTTGAATGCGAGCCCGCAATGATCTCCATTACGGCAAACGCGCTGGTTAACGACCGTGTCGATCGCACTGGTGAGGACGCCGAAACAATCGCGCAAGCCGCTTGGGAGAATGCCTGCAAACTTTTTCAAAAATAGTTCTTGCGTTCGTGGTGGCGCTCCGTTATTCTAATTCCTGCACGCGGGCGTGGCGGAATTGGCAGACGCGTACGGTTCAGGTCCGTATGGGGGCAACCCCATGAAGGTTCAAGTCCTTTCGCCCGCACCATTGATTGAAAGAGCTCCCAGCAATGGGAGCTTTTTTGTTATGGGCCCATCACAGGGACTTGAACCTGCGAAGGAGCGAGCGTAAAGAAAACGCGGAGCGTTTTTAGCGAGCTGGCGAGGACGCCGGCAGGCGGCCGAAGCCGGTGCGGATCCGCGCAGCGGATGCGCGGACGTCCCTTCGCCCTCACCATTAAATGGAAGAGCTCCCAGCAACGGGGGCTTTTTTGTTATGCACGATCTCCTTGGACGGGTATCCTAATGCCAACGTGTGCCTATCAGAGGAGAGACCATGCTGTTTTCCGGTATCATCGCTGCCCTTACCAGCCTTTTGATTCCCATCATCATCCTGTTGCTGCTGCTTCCCAGCGCCTGCTATGTCGTTGAACAACAGCATGCTGTGATCATCGAGCGTCTGGGCAAGTTTAACCGCATCGTCAACGCGGGCTTCCACATGAAGGTGCCCGTGATCGATCGCAAAGCCGCCACGGTGAGTCTACGCACCATGAAAAACGGTTTTGGTATCGACGTTAAGACTCAGGATAATGTGACCATCGGCCTCGAGGTCTCTGCTCAGTACCACGTGAGCTATGACATGGGCGCCGGCCCGGCAGATTCGGGTATCTACAAGAGCTACTACATGCTGCAGGAGCCCGTCGACCAGATGCGTGACTTCATCACCGACGCCCTGCGCTCTTCGATTCCCGTCTACACACTCGATGAGGTCTTTGCCAAGAAGGATGACATCGCCAAGGATGTCAACGCTACCGTTTCCGAGCAGATGGCCGCCTACGGCTTCACCCTCGTGTCGACGCTCATCACCAAAATCGCACTGCCGACCGAGGTTGAGAACTCCATGAACGACATCAACGCCGCCCAGCGCAAGCGCGCTGCGGCACAGGAGCTCGCTGAGGCAGACCGCATCAAGCGCGTCACCGAGGCGACCGCCGAGGCTGAGGCTATGGAAAAGGCGGGCGAGGGCATCGCCAACCAGCGCAAGGCCATCGCGCTGGGTATCAAAGATTCGCTCGAGATCATCCAGGAGACGGGTGTCGGCAATGACGAGGCCAACCAACTGTTCATGTTTACGCAGTGGTCCGAGATGATGACGGAGTTCGCTCGCACGGGTAAAACCTCGACGGTCGTGCTGCCGAGCGACTTTTCGCAGTCGGCCTCGATGTTCGAGCAGATGCTGGCCGCCGGCAAAGTTCAAAACGATTCGAAGGAGTAGACGCGCGTGAAATACACCGTCGTTTGCGTCGGTAAGCTCAAGGAGCGCTTTTGGAAGGACGCGTGCGCCGAGTACACCAAGCGCCTGGGCGCCTATGCCAAGGTGGATGTCCGCGAGGTGGCTGATATCGACCCGGCTAAGGCGGGCGGCGTGGATGCCGCGCGCGACAAGGAGGGGGCGGCGATACTTGCAGCCCTGCCGCCTCGAGCGCATGTGATCCTGCTTGCCATTGAGGGCAAAGAGCGCTCGAGCGAGGAGCTTTCGGCGCGGCTCGATGATCTTATGCTGCGTGGTAACAGCGACATCGCCTTTGTGATTGGCGGATCGGACGGCGTGAGCGATGACGTGCGCGCACGAGCCGACGAGATGCTCAGCTTTGGACGCATTACCTTGCCGCATAACTTGGCGCGCGTGGTGCTGCTGGAGCAAATTTACCGCGCCTGCAAGATTAGCCGTGGCGAGCCGTATCACAAATAGGTCGGCAATACGAAACAATGCCGTGGGACAATAGCCTTCGTTTTGAAGAGCGTGTCTGAGAGGACTATGAGATATGAAGATTGGATTTGTCGGTTTTGGCAATATGGCGAGCGCTATGGCCGATGGCTGGATCGCTGCCGGTGTGGCTGCGAGCGATATGTGCGCCTGCGCGGGCCACTACGACGCCTTGGTTGAGCGTTGTGAGACGCGTGGGGTGGTTGCCTGTCG
>CATZIG010000001.1 GCA_958419975.1 uncultured Collinsella sp. | reverse complement strand
AATCATGGGCTGGAGGTTACCTTTCTAAAAAGCCTCTGCGAACCTATTTTGTGCGCTCTGATACCATGGTTTCACCGATTGGGACCAAGGCATCCGAGGAGCAGTGTTATATGGGAACTTATCATAGTACACGAGGACGCACTTTATCGTGCTCAAGTAAGGTGGCAATCCGCACCGGCATCGCTCCCGACGGGGGTTTGTTTGTCTCGGACGAGCTCGGCACCCAGCAGGTCGATATCAGCTCGCTTGCAGATAAATCGTACTTTGAAATCGCTCAAGATGTGTTGGGAATGTTACTGAATGATTACACGGCCGAAGAAATTTCGGCGTGTGTCGACGAGGCATACCGCGGCACGTTTGCGAGCGAAGAGGTCACGCCGCTCGTCAAACTCGACGCCGCACCGGGTGCCGACGCCCCGCAAACCTATGTGATGGAGCTCTTTGGCGGCCCCACGAGCGCTTTTAAGGACGTCGCTCTGCAGATGCTCCCCCGTCTGATGGCCCGCACTTCCGCCAAGGACGGCGGCGCCGAGCGCATCATGATCGTCACCGCCACATCGGGCGACACGGGCAAGGCAGCACTCGCCGGTTTTGCCGACGCTCCGGGCACGGGCATCACCGTCTTTTATCCCGAGGGCAAGGTCAGCCGCGTCCAAAACCTGCAGATGTCCACGCAGGAGGGAGACAACGTCGCCGTCTGCGGCATCCGCGGCAACTTCGACGACGCCCAGAGTGCTGTCAAGCGCATCTTTGCCGATAAGGAGCTTGCCGAGCGTCTTGAGGCCGCCGGCACGGTGCTTTCGAGTGCCAACTCCATCAACGTCGGCCGCCTGGTACCACAGGTCGTCTACTACTTTGCCGCCTATGCGCAGCTGCTGCGCGCCGGCGCCATCGAGGCCGGCGACGCTGTGGAGTTCTGCGTACCGACCGGCAACTTTGGCGATATCTTGGCCGGCTACTACGCCAAGCACATGGGCCTGCCCGTCGCCAAACTCATCGTGGCCAGCGACAAGAACAACGTGCTCGCCGACTTCTTGACCACCGGCGTCTACGACCGCAACCGTCCGTTCTTCACGACCATCTCGCCGTCGATGGACATCCTCATCAGCTCCAACCTGGAGCGCATGCTGTACTTCCTGTCCGGTGGCGACTGCGAGCTCGTTGCCGGCCTTATGGAGCAGCTGGCACAAACTGGTCGCTACGAGGTCCCCGCCGAACTGCTGGCCAAGATCCAGAGCGTGTTTGGCTGCGGCTGGGCCAGCGAGGACGAGGTTCGCGCCGCCATCAAGAGCTGCTGGGATGCGAACGGCTACGTGATCGACCCGCACACCGCTTGCGGCTATCACGTCTTTGAGCAGGTCGCCCCCGCCGAGGGCGCCAAGGCCCGCGTGCTGCTTTCAACCGCCAGCCCCTACAAGTTCCCGCGCGCCTGCTGCGACGCCCTGGGGCTCGACGTTCCCGAGGACGACTTTGAGGCTATGCGTGTGCTCGAGCAGGCAACCAACACGGTCGCCCCGACCCAGCTCGCCGAACTCGAATCCAAGCCCGTCCGTTTCGAAGACGTCTGCGACGTAGCCGACATGGCCAACTACGTAGAGTCTGCAGCAAAAAAGATGGCTTCCAAATAAACCCCTTATTAAGCGCCGGCGAAAGCCGGCGCACCTTCTTTCATCAGATAACCCCCGGGATGATGACGAACGCGCACAGCGTGCCTGGCTGTTTAGTTCGTCGCGAGTTCCGCACGCAAAGGAAAGCACTTAATGTGCTTTCCGTCTTGCGCAGGACTGCCCGAGCAGCGAACTAAACAGCCAGGCACGCCAGGAGGACTCACATGATCAAAATCACCGTCCCAGCAACGAGCGCCAACTTGGGCATTGGATACGATACCCTCGGCATGGCCGTCAGCCTCTATTCGCACTTCACCTTCGAGCGCGCCGACAAGCTCACCATCACAGGCTGCCCCGAGGAATTCCAAAACGAGAACAACCTGGTCTACGTGAGCTTTGTCGATGCGCTGGCCGCATGGGGCGAGCCGGCTTTTCCCGTTGCCATCGATATCCAGACCGACGTGCCCGTCGCCCGCGGCCTGGGTTCCAGCTCCACCTGCGTCGTCGCCGGCATCATGGCAGCCGCCGCACTGACGGGCCACACCGTCGACCGCGCTGAGCTCGTCCGCATTGCCACCGAGGTCGAGGGGCATCCCGATAACGTCGCCCCTGCCATCCTGGGCGGTGCCGTTTGCTCCTTTACGCCGACTGATTCGCTCCCCCAGTGCCTGCGCTACGAGGTGAGCGATCGCTTGCGTTTTATTACCGTGATTCCGCCCTACGAGGTGCATACGAGCGAGGCGCGCAAGGTTGTGCCGCAGGAGATTCCACTCTCCACCGCCGTATGGCAAATGGGCCGCATCGCCGGCATGACGCGCGGCCTGGAGACTGGTGACCTCGACCTGATTGCCGCCGCCAACGACGACCGCATCCAGGAGCCCTATCGCCGCCGCCTCATCCCCGACTACAACGCCGTGCGCGACACCTGCCTTAACGGAGGCGCCAAGACCATCTGGATCAGTGGCTCCGGCTCGACCCTCATGGCCGTGACTGACGACACCATCGTGGCGAAGTTCCTGCAGGTCAAGCTGCGCGAGCAGTTCCCCAAGTGTGACACGCACATTCTGACGTGCGACACCGAGGGCGCTCAAATCGAGTACCTGTAGACATCGCCGATCGGTCTGTCCGGGCCGCCCAGGGGCATCCCCTTAAAAACGTCCTCGCACTTGAGGCCCGCTTATCCTGCTCCTTCGGAGCTGCGGATAAGCGGGCCTCGTGCTGCGGAATGTTTTTAAGGGGATGCCCCTGGGTGGCCCTATGGTAACGTGACTGGCGATGTCTACAGGGACCCACGCTTTGAAGGGGCGCCGGGCTGAAATTATGGCCTTTTATTGATAGGGGCTCTTGCTAGGCTGGAGCCCTTACTAGAGGCAGGCCTCGGCGATGCGGCGCTTGAGTTCGTCGATACCGGTGCCGGTTTGGGAGCTTGTGATGATCACGTTCTCGGCCGGGACGTTGAGCTGTTTTTTGATGGCTGCTGCCTGGCGGGCCTGCTGGGTGCGGCTGAGCTTGTCGGCTTTGGTGAGGCAGACGATAAAGTTGAACTCGTTGCCCTGCAGGTAGTCGATCATGTCATGATCGAGCTTGCTGGGATCGTGACGAATGTCCACCAGCGACACAACCAGGTTAAAGCTGCGCTCGGAATCGAAAAAGTCGCCGATAAGCTCGGCCCAGCGGTCGCGCTCGGCCTTGGAACGACGGGCGAAACCGTAGCCCGGCAGGTCCACAAAATGCACGTCGTCGGCCTCAAAAAAGTTGATGTTGCTCGTCTTGCCCGGCGTGCTCGAAACCTTGACCAGGTTCTTGCGGCCAAAGAGTTTGTTCATGATGGAGGACTTGCCCACGTTGGAGCGGCCGACGAAGCTCACCTCGGGACAGGTGGACTCGGGGATCTGCGAAACCTTGCCGTAGCTGGCAACGAACTTGGCAAGCTGGTAGTTAATTGAATCGGCCATGGACACTCCTTGGTCGTAGGTTCTTACAAAACGGGCGTGCTATTGCGCGGCGGCGATACGACGAACGATGTCAAGCGTGATACCGCTCGCGGTGCGAGCGTACTCGTCCAGATCGAACTCGCGCTCGCAAAACGCGTCATATGCCTCGTCACAATTATCGCTGATAGCGCGCAGCACCAGGCAATCGACACCATTCTTGGCCGCGATGTGCGCAATTGCCGCGCCCTCCATCTCGACGCAATCGGCATGCGTGGCCTCAATCGCAGCGTTACGCATGGCGTCACCCGTAACAAAGCGGTCACCCGTGGCGATAGTGCCACACAGGAACTGCTTGGGGTCCTTCTCCGCAGAATTCTCATCCGCCGAGGCATCCACAAATCCATGCTCGGCAAGCACGGCGGCGGCAACATCAACCAACGCCGGCGTCGAGACAAACTCCTCGAGCCCCGGAGCGGACTCGGCGATAAGTGCCGTATCGGTATCCAGATAGCGCAGGCACTTGCCTATAACCACGTCGTTAATATGCAGTTTAGGGTTAAGGCCACCCGCAATGCCCGAAAACACAACGGCCTGCGGGGCGTATTTGCTGATGAGATGCTGCGTTGCGGCCGCGGCGTTCACGGTCCCCATGCCTGCCGTCGTGGCGACTACCGTCAGACCCGAAAGCCCACCGTTCACAACGGTCAAGCCCGCCTCCTGCGACACATGCGTGCCACTCAGCTCTTCCTTAATCTGCGCAACCTCTTTTTCGAGTGCGCCTATGATCGCGATGGTTGCCATGCCATCCCCCAAATCCGTGCAAATTGCTTATCCACGGTATGGTACCAGCATTTTGGCTCAACCGTGTCAGCACCAAGCCGTTAGGCCAGTACAGCTCGGGTATCATAAAGGGGCAAAAATGGCTTGTTAGCCGATGGCCGACCTGAGCTCCGCGCGGCGCTTTTTCATGCCGGTCATAACGGCATTACGCAACTCGGGCATGCGCGCGGTATCCATCTGGGGCACGCCCTCGAGCTTATAGGGAATGCCCAGTTGCTCGTACTTGACGACACCCATCGTGTGATACGGCAGCATTTCCAGGCCCACCACGTTGTGCCATGGAGCAATGAGGCGACCGAGCTTCTCGCACTCCTCCACCGTGTCGGTAATGCCCGGCACCACCACGTGGCGGATAACGACCTTGATCTTGCGACGTGCAAGCTCATCGCCAAACGCCAAGATGCGTGCGGGATCGCAACCGGTCAGCTTTTTATGCTCGACCGGGTCGGCATGCTTGATATCGAGCAGTACCATGTCGGTCTCGTTGAGCACGGCATCAAACTTCTCGGGGTGGTTGGGGTCAAATGCATAGCCACAGCTATCTAGGCAGGTATGTACACGGCCATCGGGGTTGTTGTGCATTGCACGGAACAGGTCGGCCAAAAACTCGGGCTGCAGTAGCGGTTCTCCGCCCGAAACGGTAATGCCGCCGCTACGGTAGAACTCATGGTTGCTCTGGAACTCGTCCATCAGATGCTCGACGGTCACCATGGTGCCGCCGTTGACCGACCAGGTATCGGGATTGTGGCAATACGCGCAGCGCATGGGACAGCCCTGAACAAACACCACAAAGCGGATGCCGGGTCCGTCGACCGTTCCCATCGTCTCGACCGAATGCACGCGGCCAAGGGCAAACGCAGAGTCCTCGGGACGAGCGTCCACACCCTCAAGCGTCATTTCTGCCATTCGCGCTACCTTGCCTCTCCTTGGATGTAACCAATTAAAATGCCAGAGCCATTCTAGCCCATGCGTTTGCGTTTAAACGTCTCGGGCTAGAATGGCACGTTTTAATCTATCCCCCATCACCATGGTTGGGGTCTACGTCGAGATGTCAGGCTGAAGAACGCTCGCCTGAGGCCTTTACGACTTAAGCGTGAGCACCGCACCGAAGGCGGTCGGCCCGCAATGGCTCGAGATGACACCGCCGACCTGAGTCCAGGTAACGTCCTTAAAGCCCAGGTCGTGCGCATAGACTTCCATGTCGTCGCGCAGCTCCTGGGAAAGGCCTACCGAATACGCCAGGCCAATGTGCGAGTAGTCGATCTCGCCCTTCGCAACCATGTGGTCAATAAAGGCGCGGGCGCACTTGAGCATAGAGCCGCGGAACTTCTTGGTCGCCACGAACTTGCCGCCCGTCACCTCAATGCAGGGCTTAATCTTGAGCAGATGGGCGCCAAGGAATGCCACGTTGGACAGGCGACCGCCTGCCTTAAGGAAGGCTAGGTCGGTAGGAACAAAGCCCAGCAGCACACGGTCCATGACGGAGTTCGTGAAGGCGAAGATCTCGTCGACGGTGGCATCGGGGTGAGCCTCGATGTATTTGGCAGTCTCGACGACAACGAGCGACTGGCCCACCGAGACAAAGCGCGTGTCCATGGAGTAGACGTAGTCGCGCCCCTTGGCGGCGATCTTCGATGATTGATGCGAGCAGGTCGTGGCTTCGGAGTACGCAAGATGCAGAATGGTCGCATCGGGCTGCTCGGCATGGATACGGTCGTACACGTGAGCAAAATCCGCAGGCGCGCAGCCGCTGGTCTTGGGCATTACGCCAAACTCGTTGCAGCGCGAGTAAATCTCGAGCGGATCGATCGAACCGTCCTCGACGGTCTCGTCACCAATCGTGACATGCATGGGCACGCGCACGATGCCGTAGCGTTCGCAAAGCTCCGGCGTCACATCCGACCCAGACTCGACCACGATTACGTACTTGCCCATTATTATCACGACCCATCTCAACATTGGCTTTTCAATACATGGCACGCGCCGCCGCACTGTTGCACAACGGCGTCCAAGCGCCAAAGAGACGCCGCCCCTTGCACACAACAAAGGACAGCGTCTCCCTGGAAAACTCCGTGCATCCTGAGATTCTACACGGTTTATTAAGGAGTGTTACTTATTCCGCAAACGGTCGCTATACGCGATAAACGGTAGCTGGCCGCGGTAACTGCGACACATTCCGCCCAGCAAGTCCAATCGTACTCCATGCACGGTTAATGCACGAGGCGGTAGAAATTCATCGATACCGCACCCTCGGCGTGCAGCTCCATCGCCGGAACCGCCGGCGAATAGGTCCGGCTCGTAAGTGCTGCCTCGCCGCCATTTGCAAAAATCTCGACCATCGTAGTGTCCGAAAGCACGCGCAGGTCGCGAAGCTCGCTGAGCTCGATCGACCTCTGGTCGCGCCCATAGCCTTCGTCACCCATGTCGAGGGTAAGCATCCCGTCTGCATAGCGCACAAAGACACCCTTGCGGATTTCGAGCTCGATCACCTGGGCGCCCTCACAGGAAACCACAAGATCAAACAGGCGGCCCGGCTCCTCAACGGTTTCACCGCCTGTCGCGCAAACGCAGTCGCCGCGCATCCTCTCAATCTCGTGCACCGGCTGCTGACAGAGCTTACCATCGCGTATGCTCAGCTCTCGCGGCACCGTCAACGCGCACTGCCACCCGCGTGCCACCGTCGGGCTTTTTGCCGTCGCATCGGGGCAACCCGACCACCCGATCATCAAACGCCGACCCGCAGCATCCTCAAAAGACTGCGGTGCGTAGAAATCAAAGCCGGCATCGACCATCGGGGGCATGCCCTGCCCGGCGATCTTAAAACTCGGCGCCTCCCAATCGGCCTCGATGGGAAACCACACGCACTGGTGCGGATTGCGGTAACGCCATCCATCGGCGGACACACCCTGCGGACAGCAAACGAGAATAAGCTCACCATCGAGCTCAAACAGGTCGGGGCACTCCCACATAAAGCCAAACTTCTCGCCCAACTCAATGCGCGTCGCATAGCTCCAGTCCTCTAGATCGCTCGAGGTATAGACAAGCACGCAGCCGCGGTCGTCTTTCGTACGAGCGCCCAGAACCATGTAGTAGATACCATCGTGTTCAAGGATTTTGGGATCACGCACGTGCGTACCGATATCGTCGGGGTAATCGACCGGCCCAACAGCTATGCGCTTCTCGCCCAATTCGTCGGGGTTCTCGGCAACCACATGAATCTGGTTTTGCTCACGGCCCGTCAACACGTAGTCGTAATCATCGCGGTCAAAATGCTTGACGTTGCCGGTATAGAAGTAGTGAATCTTGTCGTCGTGTACAAAGGCAGAACCAGAATACGCTCCGCTCGAATCCAAATCGGAATCGGGGAACAGCACAGGGCCGCGATTCTCGTACGTCACAAAATCCTTTGTTGTCAGATGATTCCAAAGCACTGGACCGCCATGCGCAGCATCGAATGGATCGTATTGGTGATAGATGTGATACGTATCACCGATCTGCACCAAACCGTTGGGGTCGTTGAGCCAGCCAAGCTCAGGCTCCACATGGAACAGGAGCCTATCGGGGTCGGACGCGATGCGACCCGCCGTCTCATCCTGTCCGGCACGCCACTGCTCATAGTCCGCGCGTGTCACCTTATTTTTTTGATTAAACATCGCCGTTGACTTTCTCGTCTATGGGGAAGGACGCTCGACTCACACGAGTCGAACGCCCTTCCCCAAATGGACTTATCCTCAGATTACGCTGAACGGCTCAACTAGAAGCTGACATCAAAGCCAGCACCAGCGCCCTCTTCATCAGTGGTCGGCACGCCCTTTGCCTTGTTGTAGGCAAAGATCAAGACGATCGGCACGATAAAGGCGATGAGATTGCCAGCCACATACCACACGAGCGTCTCGGGCGTGACGATGAGCAGGCCAAGCACGCCGGTCAGACCCTGACCGATGGCGCGCACCTCAAAGAGCTTCACGAAGGCACCGCCGCAGCCTGCACCGATGCAAGCGCAGATGAACGGGATGATCGAGTAGCGCATGTTTGCAGCAAAGATTGCGGGCTCGGAGATACCGACCAGCGTCGGGATAAAGGACGACATGCAGATGTTGCGCTCTTTGGAATGCTTCTTGTGAATGAGGTACATGCCGATGGCGCCGCCGCCCTGGGCGATGATGGAAACCGACCAGATGGCCTGGATGTAGTTGAAGCCAGTCGTGGCGACGAGGTTTGCCTCGATACCCTGGATGAACTGATGCGTACCGGTAACGACGAGCGGCTGCAGGAATGCGGCAAAGACAAAGGCACCGAAGACGCCCATCCTGTTGTACAGGATATCGATTACGCCGGCGAGGACGTCGCCGATCAGGTTGCCGAGCGGGCCGAACACGGTGAACAGGGCGACGTTAGCAAGAATCAGGGTAACGGTCGGGACAAAGACGAACGAAACGACCTCGGGGATGTACTTCTGGGCAATCTTCTCGACCTTGGCCATAAACCAGGCAGTCAGGATTGCAGGGAACACGCCGCCCTGGAAAGCAACCATGGGAATGGAGAGCGGACCGAAGTTCCAGTACTCAGCACCCGTCGGGTCCATAACGAACGTGTTACGGTTCATAAGGCTCGGGTGAACCATGACGATACCGACGAGGATGCCCAGGATCGGGTTACCGCCAAAACGCTTGATCGCGCTGTACATAACCAGGACAGGTAGGTAGTCGAAGGTGGTGGCGATAATGGCAAAGAAGCTTGCGAGGTTCTTGAGGAACTCGCTGTGATCGGCGAGGCTGCCCTCCATGCCAAAGAGGCCGTTGGCAACGATCAGCGACTTAAGGCCGATGATGATAGCAGCGCCGACGAAAGCGGGAATGATGGGGATAAAGATGTCCGAGAATACCTTGAGGACCGAGAAGAACTTGCCCTTCTTGTCCGCCTCGGCGCCCTTGACCTCGGAAGCGCTGATCTCCTTAACGCCCGTCAGAGCCATAAACTCATCGTAAACCTTGTTGACGGTACCGGTACCGAAGATGATCATGAGCTGGCCGCTGTTGTACAGCACGCCCTTGACGCCATCGATGTTCTCGAGCTCGGCCTTGTTGTACTTGCTCGTATCCTTGAGCACCAGACGCAGACGCGTAACGCAATGCGTGGCGCCCTCGATGTTCTCCAGACCGCCGACGTTATCGACGACTTGCTGAGACACTACTTTGTAGTCCATGTTCCTCTCCATTCCTTTACGAAAGCATAAGACGTTTTGATGCCATTACAGAGACGCGATCGTTGCATTTGCGCACTTAAGCGTACCGTCGGTGACCGTCAGCGCCACACCCTGGCCCTGCTTATTGCAGAATCGAGCGTTAAGCGCAACATCATCGACAAAGATGGTCGCGATGTCGTCGTCGACGACCAGGCGCACATGATGAGTGCCCTCGCCCTTAAAGAACAACGGACGCTCGAGGCCCATGTTGTTGACCTGGAACCACGGATACTGGGGGGCCGCCGTAAACTCGAGCTTGCCCTCACGCAGGTTGGCGCGGAACTCATAGGCAAGACCGGACTCGGCGTCCTCGGCAAGCTTCACCGAGAAGCCGGCAGCGTCACCGGCGAGCTCGATGTCGGCATCGAGCATATAGGTGGAACCGGCATCCGCGGCGAGCACCTGCTCGACCTTGCCCGACTCGCAGGAGAGCTCAAAGGCCTCGACTGCCTTAGCCTCGCCAAAGGCGCCAAGCATGCTATCAGGAAGCTTGGTGCCGAGCGTTCCGTCGGCACGCTGAACGATCTCGAGGGGCATAAAGGTGCCACCCCACAGGTAAGAGCTGGGGTCGCCGCCCTCGTCACGCGTAGGAACCCAACCAAAGAGAACGCGGCGCTCGCCGTCAAATGCGGTACGCGCGGCATAGTACGCGCGGCCATCGAAGGAATCGTCCGCAGGAGTGATCCAAGGACCGTTGATAGAGCGAGACATGCGGTAACGGGTCTTGTTGCCATCACTGTACTCGGAGAACACCAGATACCACCAGTCGCCCATCTTAAAGAGATCAGGCATCTCGAACATGGTGTACAGGCCCGGATTCCACCAGTCGCCCTGGAACTCCCAGGTATCCAGGTCCTTGGAGGTGAACTTGACCAGACGACCGGTCATCAGACGCTTGTCCTCGCCCACACGCGTGCCGAGGATGAGCATGTACTCTTCGTTCTCCTCATCCCAAAGCACAAAGGGATCGCGCCAGTTGCGGTCATCGTAACCCTCCTGGGGCGGAAGCAGCGTCTCGGCGATGTTCTTCTCCCACTTGACGGCGTCGTCACTCGTTGCGTGAAGAAGAACCTGCTTCATCAAGCGTGCCTTGACCTTATCGCGATTGCAACCAGTGTAGAGCGCATGGTACTTGTCGCCCACCTTAAACCCCGTGCCGGCATAAACATACTGGTCGACTTCCTCGTCGCCGCCACGCTCAAGGCTCTCGCCAAAGTCTTTGTAATTGACGAAGTCCTTGGTTGTCGCGAGTGCCCAGCCAAACGGCTCTCCGAAAGGTCCGGGGTTTCGCGTGTCACGCTGATGATAGAGATAGAACGTGCCGTCCTCGCCGTACGGCATGATGTCGCCTACCCAAATTCCCTCAGGCTGGTAATACACCTTGTGCATCCGAGACTTCCTTTCTCACGAGATACTAACTCGGTACAACTGCAAGATATGTCAATCGTTTTCATATGTCAAACGTTTTCACACCAATACGTCTTTTCGCAGTTCCAGTCGTCGGCAAACGGTTGACATATGCCGGCGAACGGTCATCAGAGGTGTTTGAGGAATTCTTTTGGCACGGGATGAACTACGCGGTTTTACCCTCAATGAGTTCAACGGGGAGCTTGATATTCGATTCGGGCTTTTCGCCGTTAATAAGAGCAATGATGGATTGCGCCGCGAGCTCTCCGATGCGATCGATATCTTGGCGTACGGTTGTTAAGTCAGGCATAAACGTCATAGTGCGGCGGGCACCATCCGCGCCCACGACCTTAATATCGCCCGGAGCGCTCAAGCCGAGCTGCTTCATCACGTTAAGACAGATAGCCGCCATCGTGTCGTCTCCCGCAAAGATGCCGTCAATATCGGGGTTCTCATCGAGGATCTTCGCAACGACCGCGCTCTTTTCGTCGTCGGGCTTAACGAACTCGACCTCACGGACAAGCGCGGGCAAACCGGCCTGCTCAACAACATCGAGGTAGGCATCGGTACGCTTATTGGCAGGCATGCGCATGCGGCTATTGCTGCGCAGGCACAGGATGCGCGAACACCCGTCATCGATCAGGCGACGCGTGGCAAGTTCGCCGATACTATAGCTGTCGCTCGCAATCTGAACAGAGGCCTCGCCAAGGTCGCAGTCGATACCAACCAGACTCAAACCCATCTCGGCATACGCCTCGGCACCGATATTAAGCGAGTTGACAATGACGCCATCAACCATATTGCGCCGAAGCATATCGATATAAGAACGCTCAAGATCAGGTCGATTGGCACTATTGCACAGCAGCATCTTAAAACCGTTTTCGGCCAGGGTACGCTCAACGGCTTGAACCGCTTGTGCATGAAACGGGCTGCTGACATAGGGGACGATCATACCTATTAGATTCAGGCGACCGTTGAGCATGGCACGGGCGATATCGTTGGGCGTATAGTTGATGCGTTTCATCGCGGCATGGACCTTATCGCGGGTCTCTTGGCTAATATAGCCGCGATTATTAAGCACGCGAGATACCGTAGTAGGCGAAACCCCCGCCACCGCTGCAACTTCCTTGATGCCAGGCTTAGCTGAATCCTTAGAACGAGCGCCCTCGCGAGCCATAGCAACCTCCCCCATCAACATGTCATACGTTTACATACGAACAAAGCATACCCCAACAACAGCGGGAAGACGGTAACAGCACAAGTAAGTAAACGACTCATCCAAATAATTAGGAGAGTTCCGCCTAAAGGGTGACTCCAAAGGACCCCACATGGCCGGTTTTGGGTTATTTTCCAAAACATCCCGCAGGACGCAAAGAGGCTCCGCCGCGCAACGCGCGCAGCGGAGCCTCTTTGCATGTCCGAGGACGTTTTGGGAAATAACCCAAAACCGGCCCCAGTAATCCTACAGGAGTTGAACCCTTTAGAACTTGTCGTGGAAGGTACGCGCAATGACCTCGTCCTGCTGCTCCTTGGTGAGCGTGTGGAAGTTCACGGCATAGCCGGAAACGCGGATGGTCAGCTGCGGATACTTCTCGGGGTGAGCCTGAGCGTCGAGCAGCGTCTCACGGTTGAAGACGTTGATGTTCAGGTGGTGGCCACCCTTCTCGGCGTAAGCGTCGAGCATGTGGACCAGGTTATCGGCCTGGGTCTCGGAAACTTCAGAAACCTTCATAATGTGTCTCCTTCGATTAATAGGCGCCGGCCGAAACCGGCGCACTAATCAGTAATCGTTATTGTTAGTATAGCACTAACAATAGTTACTCGCCCAGCTGATCAAGGTCGATATCGCCAAAGAACACCTGGTCCTCCTTGCCGAGCGCACTCGGGATGATGGAGAAGGTGTTGGAGATGCCGTCCTGAGCATCGCGGAACGGGAGCTTGGAAACCGAAGACAGCGAAGCGATGGCGCCGTGGCTATCGCGCTTGTGCATGGGGTTAGCACCCGGGGCGAACGGCTGGCCAGCCTTGCGGCCGTCGGGCGTGGAGCCGGTCTTCTTACCGTACACGACGTTGGAGGTAATGGTCAGAACCGAGGTCGTAGGCACGGAGTTGCGGTAGGTATCGTTCATGCGGATGTACTCCATGAACTGGTGCACAACGTCGTGAGCGATCTGGTCGACGCGGTCGTCGTCGTTACCGTACTTGGGGAACTCGCCCTCGGTCTCGAAGTCGACGATGATGCCGTTCTCATCACGGACGGGGTGGACCTTGGCGTACTTGATGGCGGACAGGGAGTCAGCCACGACGGAAAGGCCAGCGATGCCCGTAGCGAACCAGCGGTGCACGTGCTTGTCGTGCAGGGCCATCTGGATGCGCTCGTAGCAATACTTGTCGTGCATGTAGTGAATGATGTTCAGCGAGTTGACGTACACGCCAGCGAGCCACTTCATCATGTCGTTGTACTTGGCCACAACGTCGTCGTAATCGAGCGTATCGCCCTCGACGGCGCGATACTTGGGGCCGACCTGCTTCTTGGAGACCTCGTCAACACCGCCGTTGAGTGCGTACAGCAGGCACTTGGCCAGGTTGGCACGGGCGCCGAAGAACTGCATCTCCTTGCCGATGCGCATGGAGGACACGCAGCAGGCAATGCCGTAGTCGTCGCCGTGATAGACGCGCATGAGGTCGTCGTTCTCGTACTGGATCGAGGAGCTGGCGACGGAAGTCTTGGCGCAGAACTTCTTGAAGTTCTCGGGCAGACGGGTCGACCACAGAACGGTCATGTTGGGCTCGGGGCTGGTGCCCATGTTCTCGAGCGTGTGCAGGTAGCGGTAGCTCATCTTGGTAACGAGCGTACGGCCGTCAACACCCATGCCGCCGATGGACTCGGTGACCCACTGCGGATCGCCGGTGAACAGGGCCTGGTACTCGGGGGTACGGGCAAACTTGACCATGCGGAGCTTCATGATGAAGTGATCCACGAACTCCTGGATCTGCTCCTCGGTGAAGGTACCGTTGGCAAGGTCGCGCTCAGCGTAGATGTCGATGAACGTAGAGGTACGGCCGATGGACATAGCGGCGCCGTTCTGCTCCTTGACGGCAGCGAGGTAGGCGAAGTACATCCACTGGATGGCCTCCTGCGTGTTGGTAGCAGGGTTGGAAATATCGAAACCATAGGTCTCGGCCATCATCTTGAGCTCGCCGAGGGCGCGGATCTGCTCCTGCAGCTCCTCACGGTCGCGGATGTTGTCGGCGGTCATGACCGTCGGGGTGGAAGCCTTCTGGGCCTCCTTGTCCTTGATCAGGTAGTCGACACCGTACAGGGCGACACGACGGTAGTCGCCGATGATACGGCCGCGGCCATAGCCATCGGGCAGACCGGTGATGATGTGAGCCGAACGGCAGGCGCGCATCTCGGGGGTGTAGACATCGAAGACGCCGGCGTTGTGGGTCTTGCGCTCGAAGGTGTAGCGCTCGACAACGTTCTCGTCGACCTTGTAGCCGTGCTGGCTGGCAGCCTGGCAAGCGATGCGGATACCACCGTTGACGTGCAGCGCGCGCTTGAGCGGCTTGTCGGTCTGGAGGCCAACAATGGTCTCCTTCTCGCGGTGGGCGTTATCGATGTAGCCAGCGGGGTGGCTCACGATACCCGTGACGGTCTTGGTGTCCATATCGAGGACACCACCCTGCTCGCGCTCCTTAAGCAGCAGGTCGAGAACCTCGCCCCACAGCTCCTTGGTACGCTCGGTCGGACCTACGAGGAACGACTCATCGCCCTCGTAGGGGGTGTAGTTCTTCTGGATGAAGTCTCGGACGTCGACCTCTCCCGTCCAGATACCTTCCTTGAAGCCTTCCCATGCCTCCTGCATTGTGTAACCACGCTCCTAGTTACGTGTAATGCGGCGCTCTCTCACACCGCTGCTTATTGAATTCTTGAATTTTCGGCTTGCACTACCGGCTTCTTCCGTTCTTCACCACACGTTGGTACAGGGAAAAACGTTTGTCCACCTTGGAACTGCAACCCAAAACCCAAGATTTCACCCGTTTGAGAAGGATAACATAGCCACCCCCTTCATCAGTGCTGTTATATGTTCCTTTTTTTATAACATAAGGGCTTTTTTTACAAACCTGCAGGAAATGCGAGCGCAAACAACTACCGTTCACCGATTTGTTTGGTTTTTTCCTTGCCTTTGTACGACGTTCACCCTAGCTGTTATGCCAGCTTTACCAGGGTAAAGTGCCTCTGAGTAGGCTTTAGGACATGTCTAACGATCTGCCCCTAACTTTGCTGGCACCGACGGTGTACGGAGGTCGCCTAAAGGTAGTTTTCTAGACATGTCCCAAAATCTACCGCATAGGGTGCGCGTGCAAGGGTATCATCTTTCACCGAAAATAGTTTCTAGTGTTAGGGGTTTTCGGTGGAAGATACCGATTTCCGTGAACTTGGGCGTCAGCTCCTTACCGAGTTCGGCAGCATGCATCAGCGCATTTCGCGCTTTGCGGACAAAGCTCTCGGCGGCGAAATGGCTGTCATGCGCGCCCTCATACTCGCCGGCGGTTCGCTCACGCCGAGCGAACTCGCTGATCGCGCCTGGGTCTCGAGTGCCCGCATCGCCAATATCCTACGCGCTCTCGAAGCCAAGGGCTGGGTCGAGCGCGAGCACTCAAAGACTGACCGTCGTCGCGTACACGTCATAGTGACCGACAAGGGATTCCAGGATCTCGAAATCAAACGCCGGGAATTCGAGGACCGCACCGCGGCTTTCCTCGAGCAGCTCGGCGAAACAGATACCCAAGAGATGGTGCGTCTTCTTAGACGTGCCAACGAAATTATCGACCGCAATCAAGAAAGGAGAGATGCCGAGTGAGGATTCTCAAGCTCTTTAAAAAGCATGTCCTGGCACTGTTCGCAGCTATCGTGCTTATCGTAATCAGCTGCAACGCCGATCTGGCGCTGCCTACCTATATGAGCGACATCGTCGACGTGGGTGTGCAGCAAGGCGGCATCGCCTCGCCCGTGCCCGACACCATTCGCGCCGAATCGCTCGACGACCTCGAACTCTTTATGAGCGCCAAGGACGCCAAGGCTGTGGAGGCCGTGTTTAGCAAGGCTGACAAAAACGGCATTCGAACGTACAAGGGCACCGAGGAAGAGCGTGCCGATGGAGGCAAGATTGCCGACATTATGAGCCTGCCCGAGACTGTCGTCCTTTCGCTCGACCAGGGCATTGACGCCAACTCCATGGGCGACATGATGGGCTCGTCCAGCGAGAAAGACAACAACGCTGCCCAGGCCATGCCCACCCCCGAGCAGATGGCTGCCATGACGCCCGAGCAACTCGCCGAGATGCAGCAGAAGGCCGCAGCCGCGCAGAGCATGCAAAAGCAGATCGACGCCGACGGCGGCAAGATCACCATGAAGAGCCTGCGCCTGGGCGTTGAAGGCGGCCTAATCGACCAGGGCAAGCTCGTCGAGGGCGCCAACGATATGGCAGACAAAATGGGCTCCATGTCGGGCTCCATCGTGACCCAGCGCGCCGTGACCTACGTACAAGAAGAGTACAAAGCGCAGGGCATCGACCCCGCCGACGTGCAGAACGCTTACCTGAGCCGCATGGCGACCACGATGTTTGGCCTGTGCCTGGTGTCGCTCGTCGCCACCATCCTGACCGGTGCCGTGGCTTCGCGCACCGCCTGCTCCATCGCCCGCGACCTGCGCCGCGAGACCTTCGACAAGGTTATGCACTTCTCGCCGGCCGAGGTGGGCAAGTTTAGCCAGGCCTCGCTCATCACCCGCTGCACCAACGACATTCAGCAGATCCAGATGGCCGCAACCCTGTTTATCCGCATGTGCCTGATGGCCCCCGTCATGGGCATCGTCGCTGTCATGCGTGTCCTGGCTAACCACACCGGCCTGGAGTGGACCATCGCCGTGGCCATCATCGCGGTTTCGGCCGTTGTCGGCGTGCTCATGGGCCTCACCATGCCCAAGTTCAAAAAGATGCAGAGCTTTGTGGACCGCGTGAACCTTACCGCCCGCGAGCTGCTCGACGGCCTTATGCCTATCCGCTCGTTCAACCGCGAGGAGCATGAGCTCGAGCGTTTTAACAAGGCTTCGCTCGACCTGATGACCACGCAGCTCTACACCAACCGCGCCATGAGCTTTATGATGCCGCTCATGATGCTCGTCATGAACTGCATCACCGTGCTTATCGTCTGGTTTGGCGCGCAGGGCGTGTCCAACGGCGTGATGCAGGTCGGCAACATGATGGCGTTCATCTCCTACACCATGCAAATCGTCATGGCGTTTATGATCCTCACCATGGTTTCGGTCATCCTGCCCCGCGCCGAGGTCGCAGCCGAGCGCGTGGAAGAGGTCATCACCTGCCCCACGAGCATCAACGACCCTGCCTCGCCCAAACTGCCTGCTGCCAGCGCGCCGCGCGGTGAGCTCACCTTCCGCGACGTGAGCTTCCAGTATCCCGATGCCCGTGCCGACGTCATCAGCGGCGTGAACTTCACCACGCATGCCGGTCAGATGCTCGGCATCATTGGCTCCACAGGCTCGGGCAAGTCCACGCTCGTGCAGTTGATTCCGCGCCTGTACGACGTCACGGGCGGCAGCATTTCGCTCGACGGTATCGACGTGCGCGACATGACCCTTTCCGAGCTGCGTCGCCGTATTGGTTATATCCCGCAGCAGGGTCGCCTGTTCTCGGGCACCGTCGAGAGCAACCTCAAGTTTGCCGGCGACATGGTGAGCGATGATGACATGCACCGGGCGGCACGCATCGCCCAGGCCGAGGACTTTATCGCCGAGCGCGAGGGCGGCTACGACTCCCCCATCAGCCAGGGAGGCTCCAATGTCTCGGGTGGTCAGCGCCAGCGCTTGGCCATCGCCCGCGCATTGGCCAAAAAGCCCGAGGTTGTGGTGTTCGATGACTCGTTTAGTGCCCTCGACTACAAGACCGACGCGCGCCTGCGCGAGGAGCTGGCCAAAAACGTTACCGACGCCGCACTCGTGGTCGTGGCCCAGCGCATCGCGACCATCATGCACGCCGACCAGATTATCGTGCTCGACGACGGCCACGTGGTGGGCACCGGTACGCACGAGGAGCTGCTGCGCAGCTGCCCGCCGTACCTGGAGATCGCACAGTCGCAGCTTTCCGCCGAGGAGCTGGGGCTTACCCAAGAAGAAATTGCAGCCGTCACGGAAGGAGGCGAGCGCTAATGGCAGACGAGACCAAGACTCAGATTCCCAAGCCCACCCGCCAGCGTGGTCCCATGGGCCGCATGGGCGGCATGCGTCGCGGCGAAAAGGCCAAGGACTTTAAGGGCACCATGAGGCAGCTGCTTGGCTATATCGGTCAGCACAAGATTGCCGTGTTTGCCGCCGTCGCCTTTGCCGTGTGCTCGGTCATCTTTAACATTGTGGGGCCCAAGGTGCTCGGCCAGGTCACCACCAAACTGTTCGAAGGCCTGGTCGCCAAGGTCAACGGCACCGGCGATGTCGACTTTGACTGGATCGCCAAGACGCTCGGCTTTTTGCTCTGTCTGTATCTGGCGAGCTCTGTCTGCAGCCTGATCCAAGGCTGGCTCATGACCGGCGTCACGCAAAAGATTTGTTATCGCATGCGCAAGGAAATCGCCGCCAAGATCGCTGTCGTTCCGATGAGTTACTTCAACGGCCACAGCAAGGGCGACGTGCTCAGCCGCATCACCAACGACGTCGATACGCTCGGCCAGTCGCTCAACCAGAGCGTGACGCAGCTTATTACGTCCGTCACGCAGATTATCGGCGTCCTCGTCATGATGCTGTCGATCAGCCTGCCGCTCACCGGCGTCACCGTGCTCACGCTGCCGGCCGCCGCGATTATCTTGATGGTGATGATTCACTTCTCGCAGCCGTACTTCCGCGAGCAGCAGCAGGTCCTGGGTACCGTCAACGGCATTATCGAGGAGGACTTTGCCGGCCAGAACGTCATTCAGGTGTTCGACCGCGCCGAAGCCTCGATCGAGGAGTTCGACCGTCAAAACGACCGCCTGTTTATTAGTGGCTGGCGCTCGCAGTTCCTGTCGGGCCTGATGATGCCGCTTATGAGCCTGGTGGGCAACATGGGTTACGTGGGCGTTGTCGTAGTGGGCGCGCAGCTCGCGCTGACCGGCAATGCCACGCCCGGCGATATTCAGAGCTTCATTCAGTACGTGCGCAACTTTACGCAGCCGGTGCAGCAGCTGGGCAACGTGAGCAACACGATGCAGTCGATGGCAGCTGCCACCGAGCGCGTCTTTGAGTTCCTGGCCGCGCCCGAAGAGGAGCAGAAGGCCGACGCGCAGATCCCCGAGAAGCGCCCCGGTCACGTGGAGTTTGACCATGTCAAGTTTGGCTACACGCCCGACAAGACCATCATCCACGACTTTAGCTGCGAGGCGCAGCCCGGCCAGACCATCGCCATCGTCGGCCCCACCGGCGCCGGCAAGACCACGCTCATTAAGCTGCTGCAGCGCTTCTACGATGTGGACGGCGGTTCGCTGCGCGTCGAGGGCGTCGACGTGCGCGACTGGGACCGCGCGGCGCTGCGCGGCGAGTTTGCCATGGTGCTGCAGGACACCTGGATGTTTAACGGTACCATCCGCGAGAACATCCGTTACGGACGCCCCGATGCGAGCGATGCCGAGGTCGAAGCCGCTGCACGTGCCGCACGCTGCGACCACTTTATCCATACACTCGCCGGCGGCTACGACTTTATGATCAACGAGGAGGGCACTAACCTGTCGCAGGGTCAGCGCCAGCTCGTGACCATCGCCCGTGCCATTTTGGCCGACCGCCCGGCGCTGATTCTCGACGAGGCGACCTCCAACGTTGACACTCGTACCGAGGAGCTTATTCAGCGTGCCATGGATGCGCTGATGCAAGGCCGCACCAGCTTTGTTATCGCACATCGCCTGTCCACGATTCGCAACGCCGACGTGATCTTGGTGATCCGCGACGGCGACATCGTCGAGAAGGGCACACACGACGAGTTGCTCGCCCAGGGTGGCTTCTACGCCGACCTGTACAACTCGCAGTTCGACGAGGCGGCGTAAATTCTGCCGCAGGGAACGAATAACGCCCGAGAACGGGGGCGCAGGACAACCTGCGCCCCCGTTTTTCGTTCTGCGGCCTCAAACCGCCTCCCCTGGGACCTGATTGGCAGCCCCTTCCAAGCCACGTGGCATCATTCCATTCCAGGGCCAGCTGACGTTTGCCCAGATAAAACCTGCCAAAATAAACCTGTCCCTTTTTGGCAGGTTTTGGGGTGACAAGGACTTGCACTTTAGCGTGCGACAGCGGATAATGCCGAGCATTCGACAATACGCTTATTGCTCTTTCTATAGATTGAGGAGGCCCCTATGGCCATGGAATTCAAACGCAAGTTGCCGATCCCCATGGAGATCCGCGAGGAAATGCCGCTTTCTGCCGAGCTTACCGCCAAAAAGCAGGCATTTGACGCCGAGGTCGCCAAAGTCTTTACCGGCGAGGACGCACGCAAGGTGCTCATCATCGGCCCGTGCTCTGCCGACCGCGAGGACTCGGTACTTGAGTACATGAACCGACTGGCCAAGACCGCCGAGGAGGTCAAGGACAAGCTCATCATCATTCCGCGCGTCTACACCAATAAGCCGCGTACCAAGGGCACCGGTTACAAGGGTCTTCTGCACAACCCCAACCCCGAGGCTCCCGACGACCTGCTCGAGGGCGTCAAGGCCATCCGCCATATGCACCTGCGCGTTATTAAGGAAACGGGCTTCTTCACCGCCGACGAGATGCTCTATCCGTCCAACTACCAGTACCTCGTTGACCTGCTGAGCTATGTTGCCGTGGGCGCACGCTCGGTCGAGAACCAGGAGCACCGTCTGGTGTCGAGCGGCATTTCGGTACCCGTCGGCATGAAGAATCCCACCGCCGGCTCTACCACTGTTATGCTCAACTCCATCTACGCCGCGCAGGCACATCAGAGCTTTATCTTCCGCAATTGGGAGGTTGAATGCGACGGCAATCCGCTCGCGCACGCCGTTATGCGTGGCTATATCGGTCTCGATGGGCGCACCTACCCCAATTACCACTACGAGCACCTGGAGCGCCTGGCCGAGCGCTATACCGAGCATGCCGGCTACGCCAACCCGGCGGCGGTCATCGACTGCAACCACGACAACTCGGGCAAGCGCCCGCTGGAGCAGTACCGTATTTGCAAAGAGGTGCTCGACAGCTGCCGCCGCAACGAGTCCATCTCCAAGCTGGTCAAGGGCTTTATGATCGAGTCCTACCTGGAGGACGGTAACCAGCCGGTCGATGGCGGCGTCTTTGGCAAGTCCATCACCGACCCGTGCCTAGGCTGGGAAAAGACCGATTACCTCATCCACGAGATCGCGGAACGGATTTAGTTACGCGGTTTTACCAAACGCCGTAACGGCTCGACGCTGCGCGGGCCGCATTTGGACAATCTGACGTTCAACTTCAAGCGCGCGACCAGAAGGTCGGCGCCCTTTCGTTTGATGTGGCAGTTAGGGACGCTCCTTTTCTGCCGGCAGTTTGGGACACTCCTTGGGTAGCCGTTGGGGACGTCCCCAACGACTATCTGGGCAAACGTCCAAACCGCCGTAAGGGAGTTGCCTTCCCTCGCGGCGGTCTTCTAGCAGAAAAACCAAGTGAGTAGGCTTTTTGCAGGAGTCTAAGCACACCCTAAAACGCCACGGCTCTGACCTGCGGTTTTATTGAGCATTTGTCGCGATGTGCTCGGCAGGTTCAAACAAGTCTACTCACTTGTATCTGAGACGCACCAGATTGGCAAAAACCGCCGCGAAAGGGCCCCTGGTCCCTTCGCGGCGGTCATACGCCTCTGATTTTGCGACCGTTTTGCCCGCTTGTTACTCGCTGTAGCGGGTAGCGATGGCAGCTTGTACCATGCCGGCGCTCATGAGGTAGGTCACCAGGAAGTAGCCACCGTATGCTGCCAGGAAGATTGCGCAGGTGAGGCCCACGGTGCCGCCGATGCTCATATTTCCGAAAATGCTCACCAGCTCGATGATCACCTTAAGTGCCACAAAGGAGTGCGCCAGGCCCACTGCCAGCGGGAACAGGAAGAATACCGCTTGCTGCGCCATCACCGAATGGCGGATCTGACGGTCGTCGCAGCCGATCTGCGCCAGCACGCGATAGCTGCGGCTGCCGTCGGCCACGTTGGAGAGTTGCTGGATCGACAGAATCGCCGCGCATGCAACGACCAATACAAAGCCGATGTAGATGGCTAGGTAGCTAATAAGACCGTTCATTTGCGCTGCTTGCGTGTACATCTCGGAGCGTGTGATGAAGATTCCCCATGACCCCGGCTCCTTGCCGTCAACGAGCAGATTGTCGAGCACAGTGTATTTAATGCTCTCGTCTGCCTCGGTCGTATCCATCCCCTGTTTGTAATTAACGAGCAGGCTACTGGAATACGGCTGCAGATTAAGTTGGGACAACAGCTCGTCGGCAACGACGACGGTACCCGGATTACTGCCCATCGCCGAGTTGGCGATGGCCGCCGTGTCCTTGTCCGACTTATCGGTTGCGGGCTTGAGCTCATGCCCGCCCAAGGTAAGGGTATGGTCGCCGGCCATGTATTTGGTGTACAGGTCGCCCAGCTCACCGCCCATATCACACGTAAGCAGGTACTGGTCGCGGCCAATGCTCACCGGCTCCTCGCCCATCATCTGGCGCAGTTTGTTGTACTGGCTTGCCGGCGTCACAAACAGACCCATCGTATCGGCATTGCTACCCCCGAGCGCCTTGGGAAGCCTTTTGCCCATGGTCTTGCACATCTCACCCGCAGACACCGAAGGGTTCGAACCGTCAAACGGGTAACTCAGATACGAATCGATCTGCACATGCTCACCGGCAACATCGGCGATATTGACCTTCTTGCCGGTCTCGTCGTTGTTGTCCGCCGACTTGCCCTTGCCGTGCCATGCGGAGTACAAATCGACCGTTGTATCGGCCAGCACCATGCGATCGGCCTCAGACGGATTGACATACTCTTTGTAGTAGTCGAGCGTATCGGGCGTGTAATAGACATACGTCTGAGACACGTTAACAGGGTTATAGCGCTCCAGGTTTTCGTTCATCACGTTGGCGATCGACATACCGCACGTCACCGAGGTAATGGCGAGGAACAGAATCATCGCGATGACACCCATCGAAAAGCACACCGTGTTGACCTTGGCCGCAAGCTGGCGCACGGTAAACATGTTGAGGCCGCGCCAATACACGCTGCGCAGGCTCTGCAGCAGCTTGATAAGCATGCCCGAGAGTCCCCAGAACAGCGCAAAGGTGCCCACGGTAACCATAGCGGTCGTAATGCCAAACTGACTCATGGCCTCTTGCAGCTTGCTGTCCGTCGCGGTTAGCGGGAACCCATCACGTAGCAGACGGTAATAGGCCACGCCCACAAGCACCACGCCCACGGCAAAGATGGCAATCGCGATCCAGGGGTTGCGCGTCTTGATGCTCTCGTTGCGACGCTCGGCACCCATAAGCTCGATGAGTTTGGTACGACGAACGGCGCGCAGGTTCAGCAGTAACGTGAGCACAAACATTACGAGCATGCAGACAAGGGTCAGGTTGAACGCATGCACCGAGAAAAAGAAGTGGAAATTGGCGATCTGCGTCTTAAAGAGCGAGGCCGTAAAGAATGTCATGAGCTGGGAGAGTCCCACACCCAGCACAATGCCGGCGGCAAAGGCCACGACCGAAACGATCACGGTCTCGAGCGCCATGATCGTGGCGACGCGCCCGCGCCCCATGCCGAGCACCTGGTACAGGCCAAACTCCTTTTTGCGGCGTTTCATGATGAAGTTATTGGCGTACACCATCAAAAAGGCCATGACACCGGCCAAAAAGTACGTCAGGTCGCCGAGCATGCTGCCCATAACCTGCGCCAAGCCCTCTTCATCAATTCCGGCGATGTCGACCTGCATCGAGATGGTATTAAAGGCATAGAAGACCGTGACGCCCAGGGTGAGCGTCAAAAGGTAGACGAGGTAGTCGCGGCCGGCACGGCGGACGTTGCCCCAAGCGAGTTTACAGAGCATCGGAGCCCTCACCGCCCATCATGGCAACGACCTCCATAATGCGGTCGAAGAACTCTCGGCGGTCGGTGTCGCCGCGGCGCAGCTCGGTGAAGATCTTGCCGTCGCGGATAAACAGCACACGGCTCGTGTAGCTGGCGGCAAAGCTGTCGTGCGTGACCATGAGCACCGTGGCGCGTAGGCGGCGGTTAAGGGCCTCCAGGCTCTCGAGCAGCAGACGAGCGCTTTTAGAATCGAGGGCGCCGGTGGGCTCGTCGGCCATGATCATGGTGGGGTCGGTGACGAGCGCGCGGGCCGCGGCAACGCGCTGCTGCTGACCGCCGGACATCTGGTAGGGATACTTGTCGAGCACCTGACTGATGGAGAGGCGCGCTGCCACATCCTGCACGCGGGTCGAGATCTCTGCCGAGTTTGTGCGGGCGATGGTGAGCGGCAGGGCGATGTTCTCGCGTGCCGTGAGCGTATCGAGCAGGTTGGAGTCCTGGAAGATAAAGCCGAGCTCCTCGCGGCGGAACTGCGAAAGCTTAGCCTGCTTCATGCGCGTCACGTCCTGCCCGTTGATGCGGATCGTGCCACTCGTGGCGCTATCAATGGTCGACACGCAGTTGAGCAACGTCGACTTGCCCGAGCCCGAAGCGCCCATGATGCCAACAAATTCGCCGCGGTTGACGGTAAAGCTGACGTCGTTGAGCGCGCGGGTCACGTTGCCCAGCGCTCCATATACCTTTTCGAGATGTGCGACCTCCAGTACCGGGGTCGCCATGTGCGTGGTTTGCATACCGAGTCCTTTCTTGCGATTAGTCTACGGCATCTATAGTCGCAAGAAGACGAGTCGGCTACCATCGATATGGCTTACGCTTGCCTTACCGTTGTTTAAGGTACGGATAGCTACCCTGCCGCGTGTTGATGTTGAGAGAGGACTCCTGTTGAAGACTGTTCATGTTGCCGCTGGGATCATTCGCAAGGAAGGATCTGACGAGCTGCTTGCCGTGCAGCGCGGCTATGGCGACATGCAGGGACTTTGGGAGTTTCCCGGCGGCAAGCTCATGCGCGGCGAGACACCCGAAGACGCCGTGCGCCGCGAGCTCATGGAAGAGCTGCAGGTAAAAGTTACCAACCTGCGCGATTTCTATACCGTTGAGTATGACTACCCCGATTTTCATCTCTCCATGGAGTGCTACTACTGCTCGCTCGCCGATGAATCCGATGAGCCGCAGAAGCACGACCGCCAACTCGATATCCGCTGGATTCCGCGCACCTCGCTTGCCACGGTTGAGTGGATGCCCGCCGACAAGGGGCTCATTGATGCCCTGATTGAGCTGAAGGAAGACCGGCTCGAGGCCAACAGCACTGCCAACGACGCCGAGGCCACCACGACCGACGAGCCCGCTTCCAAGCCCAAGCGCGCACCTAAGCGCCGCAGCAAGAAGCGCCCCAAGCCCGGTCTGCTCGACGGCATCGATACCTCGGACCTTTCCGCTGACGAGCGCGAACTGGTGCGCCGTCGCGCCGCCATCAAAAAGTCCATGAAGGGCAACAAGCGTGCGAACACCAAACCCGAGCTGCTCGTTCGCCAGCGCCTGCGGGCAGCAGGTCTTACGGGCTATCGCTTGGAATGGAAGGTTCCCGGCAAGCCCGACATCGCCTTTCCCGGGCGCAAGATCGCCATCTTCGTCAACGGCTGCTTTTGGCACCGTTGCCCCAAGTGCAACCCTAGCCAGCCCAAGCGCAACGTTGAGTTTTGGGAGGCAAAGTTCCGTCGCAACGTCGAGCGCGACCGCGCTGCCATCGACGCGCTTACCCAAATGGGCTGGACGCCCATAACCATCTGGGAATGCGAACTCAAAAAGGACCGCATCGACGCCACCATGGAAAAGGTCATCGAGCAGGTGCGCACCGCAGAGCCGCAGCGCTAGGAACGAGCCGTCCACACGCCCCACACAGGCGAGCCACATCCGTGCCACAAACCTTAGAAAGCCCTTAAGCTCAAAACCTTTCAAGAGTGTTACTCAATACCTCTGACCTGCAGTTTCATCGTAACACCAAACCAGGTTAAGCCTTTCTTTAGCGCTTCTTTGCAACAGCCGCGGCATAATACTGCCAACGCACGGGACCTAGCAGCACACCCCGTGCGCAACCTTTTGGTGGACATCGAGGAGGCCGCATAAGCATGCATTCTTCCAATGACGCAGCACAGCAGCCATCCCTAAAACATGCAGACCTTTTCTCCTTCCCCCCGACACAGAGAGACGGCCTCCTCGACTCCCCAATCACAAAAGCCAAACGCTCTGCAGACCAACACCTCAACCTGCAGACATCCTTCGAAAAACTCCAAGCCTCACTAGACCAGGCATTCCCCAACCAAGCCCGGGCATACTAACCCCTCATCAACAAAGCGCCCCTCGCGCACCATCTCTTCAGCCCCAACGCCACAAGGGCGACGACCTCGAGTAGGTCAACCTGGGAGGGACGAGGGCTTAGTTCCCCAATCTTTCCGCAGGGGGCAAAAAGCCTCGCCGCACGAAGTGCGCAGCGAGGCTTTTTGCATGCCCGAGGACGATTGGGGAACTAAGCCCTCGTCCCTCCCCGGGATATATAGCGAGTCGGAGTACCCTTGCTGTTACTCTGCTTTGCCCACAGAGTTGAGGTTGGTCATGCGGATCTTAACCAGCTCGGTGATCTCACGCATGCCCTCCTTGGCCGGCTTCTTGGGATCGAAGCAGGCGGGGTTCTCGGCCATGTAGGCCATGAAGCCCTTGGTGTAGGCCTGACGCAGCTCGGTAGCGTAGTTGACCTTGCAGATGCCGTTCTTCACGGCCTCGGCAACCTGCTCATCGGGCACACCAGAGGTGCCGTGCAGAACCAGCGGCACGTCGACGGCGTCGCGGATGGCCTTGACCACGGACTGCTCGATGTGCGGATCGCTCGTGTACACACCGTGGCTGGTGCCAACGCCAATGGCCAGCGAGGTGCAGCCGGTACGCTCGACGAACTCCTTGGCCTCGGCCGGATCGGTGTAGGGGCTCTCGCCCTCAACCGCGGGACCGTCGTCCTCCTTGCCGCCAACCTTACCGAGCTCGGCCTCGACGGGCACGCCCATGGCGCGGCCAGCATCGGCGACGGACTTGGTCAGAGCGATGTTGTCCTCGAAGGACTCGTGCGAACCGTCAATCATGACAGAGGTGTAGCCCGTACGGAAAGCCTGCATGCAGCGATCATAGCCATCGCCGTGATCGAGGTGCAGAGCGACGGGCACGGAAGCGCGCTCGGCGGCAGCCTTGACCATGCCGTAGAAGTAGTCCAGACCAGCGGTCTTGATGGTGCCCGGGGTGGTCTGCATGATGACGGGGGACTTGGTCTCCTCGGCAGCGGCCAGAACGGCCATAACAAACTCGAGGTTCTCGACGTTGAACGCGCCGACGGCGTAGTGGCCGGCCTGAGCGTCCTTGAGCATCTTTTCGGTGGTAACAAGTGCCATGAGCGTTTGCTCCTCTCCCTCGCCCGCATCTGGACATCGGGCGTAGTTGTTCACAAGGCGTTTTACCTTGCGTTTTACTGCGCTCATTGTATGAAATTCAGCGCCTTTACACGCGCGAGATATTGAGCCCATGCAGGTCAATACCGTCGTTTTTGAAAAGCAAACGGAAGGAATTGAAGCCAAGTGGGCGTGTTCGATATTGAATTTTAGGCGTTCAGCGTCTTTCTTTTATAGAAAAGATAAGTAATCGAAAGGTGTTTTCTTACTCAAAAAGAAAATGAACGAAAATAGAGTCAACACAATTCCTGCAAATTTAGCCGAGAATGGAGCAAGCATGGCCCAAGCCACCAACCGTGCTTTTGCCGACGAACGCCGTACCGCGATTATGGAAATGCTCAATCATAACGCCTCGGTGCAGGTAGCAGAAATCGCCCAGACCTTTGGCGTGTCCTCCGTCACCGCCCGCGCCGACCTGGACGCGCTCGCCGAAGCAGGCAAGCTGCGCCGCACGCACGGCGGTGCCGTCTCGCTCCACAAACGCCTGACCGTCTCCACGCAGGATCGCCGCATCAATGTCAATGTCGCTGCCAAGCAGGCCATCGCGCAAAGCGCCATCGAGCTCGTCAATGACGGCGACACGCTGCTCGTCGACTCGGGCACCACGGCGCTCGAGTTCGTCCGGCTCCTCGACCAGCGCGACGGCATCACCGTCATCACGGCAGACATTACCATTGCCGATTACATCGACGAGAGCATGCCCTCGGTCGATGTCGTCATGCTGGGCGGGGCGCTGCGCAAAGGCCATCGTTATTTGTACGGACCGCTCACTATGCAGGCGCTCCAAATGGTCCATGCCGATCTGGCCGTCATGTGCCCCGGCGCCTTTGTCTCCAGCTGCGGCTTTACGACCGACTTTCCCCAGATGGCCGAGACCAAAACGGCTATGATCGCCGCGGCCCATCAAAGCGTCGCCCTCATGGACGCCAGTAAGGTCAACGGACGTGGCATGTACCGTTTTGCCGAGCTGACCGATGTCGACGCCATCGTGATGGACCGTGACCCCGATCATGCCGTCGCCACCTCAATCGCCGAGGCCAGCGACAGCGCACGTCCAGCCCTCATCATCGCCGGCGCTTAAACAAAAACCACCACAAAGGTGCCTGTCCCCTTTGTGGTGGTTGTGATGGCTGAGCGTCAAAAGTGAACGTGTCGCTACTTGGACAGCTCGTCGGCGAGGGCCTCGATCTGGGCGCGCGAGGCGTCGTTGAGCGAGCCCAGCACAGTCACCTTGTTCTGCGTCAGGGTGATGTCCTTCATGCCCTCGAGCTCCTTGGTCATAACCTTGGCAGCTGCGGGCGCCCAGGAACCGGACTCGACAAGCGCCACGGTGCGGTTCTGGTAGGCATGCTCGGCGAGCGTGTGGATAAAGGTGCTCATGCACGGGAAGATCTCGCCCTGATAGGTAATGGAGGCGAGTACCAGACGGTCGTAGCGGAACGCATCCTCAACGGCCTCGGCCATGTCGTCGCGAGCCAGGTCAAAGACGGAGACCTTCTGGCCGCGAGCCTCGAGCGCAGATGCGAGCTCCTCGACGGCAGCCTTCAGATGGCCATACACGCTCGCATAGGCGATCGTGATGCCCTCGTCCTCGGGCTGATAGCTCGACCAGGTGTTATAGGTGTCGAGGTAGTAGCCCAGGTTCTCGGTCAGCACGGGGCCGTGGAGCGGGCAGATGATCTGAATGTCCAGGTCGGCGGCCTTCTTGAGAACGGCCTGCACGAACTTGCCGAACTTACCGACGATGCCAAAGTAGTAGCGGCGAGCCTCGCAAGCCCAGCCCTCGGGATCCTCGATGTCGTTGGCGCCAAACTTGCCAAAGCCGTCGGCACTAAAGAGCACCTTGTCGGTGGACTCGTAGGAGAAAATCACCTCGGGCCAGTGAACGTTGGGGGCGCCGATAAAGGTCAGGCTGTGGCCGCCCAGATCGAGCACATCGCCCTCTTTGACGACCATTTTGCGCTCGGGGAAGTCGGTGCCAAAGTAGTTGACCATCATGCGGAAAGCACCCATGCTGGCCACGATCTGCGCCTGGGGATAGCGCTCCATAAAGGCGGCGATACCGGCGGAGTGATCGGGCTCCATGTGATGGACGATCAGGTAGTCAGGCGTACGGCCATCGAGCACGGCCTCGAGGTTGCCGAGCCACTCGTCAACAAAACCGCCGTCGACTGAATCGGCGACAGCGATCTTTTCGCCCAAGATAACGTAGCTGTTGTATGCCATACCGTTCTCGGACACATCGTACTGGCCCTCGAACAGGTCAATGTCGTGATCGTCGGCACCGATGTAGCGGATATCCTTGGTGATCTCCATCAGGCAAAGCCTCCTAGATAGACAAAAGAACCCGTCTATCATAACACTCGCCTTCATAGCCACGGCTATCCGTCAGCATCCTTACCGATTGTAATTGAGGCGGAATATACTGCCGTTGACCTGCACAAACTATGCGCGCAGTATCGCCGTGCTATGTCGAATAATGAGCTGGCCGGGAATACGGATGGCAACGGTTTTGCCCGCCGTACCCGCCTCGGGAACCGCATGCTCAAACACCTCGCGTCCGCGCTGATGTAGATCGAATCGCACGGTCGTGAGCTCGTTGTGTGCCACAAAATCATCGAGCGAATCGTCGACGCCCACCACGCTCACGTCCTCGGGCACACGCAGGCCGCTATCGCGCAGCGCCGCAATTGCGCCGTTTGCCATCTGGTCGTTTGCCGCGTAAATCGCCGTCATGGTGTGATCGTGCTCGGCCAGGTGCCTGCCGGCCTCGTAGCCGCTGTTGGCAGACCAGTCGCCCTCGAGCGGCTCTGCCAGCTCGATGTGTTTACGCTCGAGTGCATCCTGCCAACCGGCGCGACGAAATTGTTCGTCGACCGAGAACGACGGGCCGCCAATATAGCGAATCTGCTCGTGCCCCAGCTCAAACAGGTGATCCATAAGCAAGAGCGAGCAGCCGTAATGATCGGAGTCGACCGTGGTCACCCGCGGGTGCGCGTACATGGTGACGATAACCGTGCCAATGCCCGGCAGTGGATCAAACGTCTCAAAATCGGGCGCCATGCGGCTCATGCCGATGATGATGCCGTCCACCGGCAATGCGGCCATACGACGCGTGGCCTCGGCAAGCGAAAACTCCTCGGTCTTGGACATCTCGACCAGCGTGATGGCACAATTATGCTCGCGAGCAGCGCTGGCGATGCCGTCGATCATTGAGAGGTTGCCAAACTTGGTGACATCGTTGACGCATAGGCCAACCGAATGGTATCGACCGTCGCGCAGCGAGCGACCGGCATAACTCGGACGAAAGCCGAGCTCTTGCATAGCGGACTGCACGCGCTGGCGCGTCTGCTCGTTAACGTTGGGCAAGCCGTTGGCGACGCGCGAAACCGTCTGCTGCGAAACGCCAGCAGCGCGGGCGACGTCGGCCATGGAGACCGGACGCGTACCTGTATCGTTGGACGGGCGCCTTGCCACAGAATCACCTTCACCCTTGCGAGATCTGAATAGCGTGAATGCCGGCCCGGGCAGGAGTTTAGCCCGCGCCGAGGCCCGCTATCGTCGGACGCATGTTAACGTACTCTACTTTTTCAATCCGCATCTCTTCTGCTTTATAAGTCCATACGGCAATACCGTTCACGGCTGAATTTCTACCGATTACCAGATTCTCAAAAAGTGACAAGAGTTGTGTTATGAGTACGTTAACATAGCCCGTAACGTGCGGCATCGTGAACACTTGGTTCATGCCGCTTCAAGTTGTTAACGTACTCATAACGGCGCAAAACTTACCCGTACGCGCCAAGGAAAGGACTCCGATGACCACCCCCGACGAAAAGACACTCGCCACGCTCACCAAGCTGTTTGAGGAGGAGTTTGGGCCCATCGGCGATCGCCAGGTGCTCTATGTGCACGCGCCCGGCCGCTCCGAGATCAGTGGCAACCACACCGACCACGAGGGCGGCCACGTCATCGCCGGCTCGCTCGATGTCGCTGTCGACGGCATCGCCGTGGCAACCGACTCCAACAAGGTCCGCGTCGCCGACGAGGGCTATCCCACGTTTGAGATCGCGCTCGACACGCTAGACGTTCAGGAGTCCGAGAAGGGCACGTCCGCAAGCCTCGTGCGCGGTATGGCCCACGAGGTCGCAGCGCTTGGCGTTGAGCCCCAGGGCTTCGACTTCGCCTTCACCTGCTCTGTCCCCTCGGGCGGCGGCCTTTCGAGCTCTGCTGCTGTCGAGGCGGCATACGGTCGCGCCATGGAGACGCTCTGGGGCGCACCCGCCATCGAGCCCGTCGCGCTCGCCCAGATGAGCCAGCGCACCGAGAACAACTACTATGGCAAGCCCTGCGGTCTGATGGACCAGGCCGCTGTGTGCCTGGGCGGCCTTGCCTACATGGACTTTGAGGACCAGGCTCAGCCTAAAACCCAGAAACTCGAACTCAACTTTGAGGATCACGGCTATGCGCTCGTGCTCGTTAAGGTTGGTGCCGACCACGTGGCCGCCACCGACGATTACGCTGCCGTTCCGCGCGAGATGCAAGACGTCGCCGCCGAGTTTGGCAAGGCACGCCTGTGCGAGGTCGATGTTGCCGATTTTGACGCCAAGCTCCCCGAGCTGCGTGCCAAACTGGGCGACCGTGCCTGCCTGCGCGCCGTTCACTACTGGTACGAGAATGGCCTGGTCGATAAGCGCTGGGCGGCCCTGAACGCCGGCGACATCGATCAGTTCCTGGTCCTGACGCGCGAGTCCGGCGCCAGCTCTGCCATGTACCTGCAGAATGTCGTTGCCAAGCTGGGCTCCGAGCAGCCCTCGATGTATGCCCTGGCGCTGGCCGAGCACGTGCTCGACGGCCGAGGCGCCGTCCGTATCCACGGTGGCGGCTTTGGTGGTACCATCCAGGCCTTCGTGCCACTCGACCTGGTCGACACCTTCATCACCAAGATGAACGGCTGGCTGGGCGAGGGCTCTGCCCGCCACTACGCAATTTCTGACAAGGGGGCTTACGCGGCATGGCTGTAATGACTGACGTGCGCGGGGCCGCGCAGAACCTGATCGAGTACGCTATCCACCGATCGATGATCGGCCAGGACGATCGCATCTGGGCGTATAACACCATTCTCGAGTTCATCGGTGCTACGGGCCCGGCGCTCGACATGGCCTGGGCGCTCCAGGTCGAGAAACTCTCGCTCTTGCACCCCGACACCCTGCCCAACTTTGACCTTGAAGGCACACTTGCCGCGCTTGCCGAGGCGGCTGTTGCCAACGGCGCCGCCGAGGACACGGCATCGGGCCGCGACCGCATCGCCATGCGCATCATGGGCGCGCTCATGCCAAGGCCTTCGGTTGTAAACGAGGAGTTCAACGGACGCATGGGCGTCAACGAGCCCCGCGCCGCGACCGACTGGTTCTACGGCCTGTGCTGCGACGCCGGCTACGTGCGCCGTGCCGCCATCGCGCGCAACATCAAATGGAGCACCCCCACCAACTGGGGCGACCTCGAGATTACCATCAACCTGTCAAAGCCCGAAAAGGACCCGCGCGATATTGCCGCGGCCGGCGCCGCCAAAAACACGGGCGAGAAGTATCCCGCCTGCCAGCTCTGCATCGAAAACGAGGGCTATCCCGGACGCTCCGCTGCAGCCGACGGCGGCGCCCATCCCGCCCGCCAGAATCTGCGCGTTATCCCCATTAAGCTCGACGGCGAGCGCTGGGGCTTCCAATACAGCCCGTACGCGTACTTTAACGAGCACTGCATTGCCATGAGCTCCGAGCATCGTCCGATGCACGTCGACCGCAAGGGGCTGACCTGCCTGCTCGACTTTGTCGACCTGTTCCCGCACTACTTTATTGGCTCCAACGCCGACCTGCCCATCGTGGGCGGCTCGATCTTGTCGCACGACCACTTCCAGGGCGGCGCGCACGAGTTCCCCATGATGCATGCCACCGAAGTCTCGCAGTTTAACGTGCCCGGCTTTGACCAGGTCAGCGGTACCGTGTTGCAGTGGCCGCTTTCGGTGCTGCGGCTGCGCTCGCACGACCGCGCCCAGCTGCTCGACGCCGCCGAGAAGATTATCCTCGCCTGGCGCGAGTGGACCGATGAGTCGGTGGGCGTCATCGCGCACACAGCCGACGGCGTGGCGCACAACACCGTGACGCCCGTCATCCGCCGCGTCGACTCCCGCGGCAATGCCGGCGGCGAAATCTACGAGGCCTACCTGGCGCTTCGCTGCAACATCACGACCGACGAGCATCCGCTGGGCGTGTTCCACCCGCATGCCGAGTACCACCACATCAAGAAAGAGAACATCGGTCTGATCGAGGTCATGGGTCTGGCCATTTTGCCGCCACGCCTGGTTCCCGAGCTTGGCGCTGTCCGCGAACACCTGCTGGCAGCCAAGGTCGATGCCAGCTACGATCTTGCCAGCGCACTCGAGGGCGACGACCTTTGCCGCAGCCACGCCGCATGGGCCGAGGACGTTTTTGCCCGCCGCGCCGACGAGCTTACGGCCGACAACGCCATCGATATCCTGCACGAGGAGGTCGGCGTGGTGTTTGGCCACGTGCTCGACAACGCCGGCGTCTTTAAGTGGGACGAAGCCGGCCGCGCCGCCCAGCAGCGCTTTATCGACTCGCTGTAGCACGCGAGCTCGAACGCACGCACTTAACAAATAGCGCCTACACGACCACGGCGCCCGCCGGCAACATCGCCGACGGGCGCCGTTTTCTGATGCAAGGGTAGCTAATTTGCACCAAAACAAGGAGTGTTCCAAACTGCCGGCAGAGAAGGAACGTCCCCAGGTGCCGACCTAAACACCCACATTATTCGATGGAAAAACGTGGTTGCCTCACACATTATTCGATGGAAAAACGTGGTTTACTCCCACATTTTTCGATGGAAAGACCGAAACGGTCTTATACTAACCATGATCGTTAGGAGGCAGTATGCAGCGACAGCTAATGGACGAACTCATCGCTTGGAAATCTAGGGCAAACCGCAAGCCCCTCCTGCTTAAGGGGGCCCGCCAGACGGGAAAAACCTGGCTTCTTAACGAATTCGCAGGCCAGCAGTATCAAAACGTCATCCGCTTTGACTTTATGCTCGAACCGGGCGCACGTTCGCTGTTCGACGGAAGCCTTGACCCCAAACGCATCATCTCCCAGATAGAGCTCCTGCGCGGCCAGACCATAACGCCGACAGACACGCTCATCATCTTCGACGAAATCCAAGAGGCACCGCGTGGCATCACCTCGCTCAAATACTTCAACGAGCTGGCGCCGGAATACCATATCGTGGCAGCCGGCTCCTATATGGGGCTCGCGCTCCGACGCGAAAACGAGTCGTTCCCCGTCGGCAAGATCGACCAGCTCACCATGCGCCCCATGGGGTTTGTCGAGTTCGTTCGTGCCGTCGATGGCGATCCGCTCGCAGATGCCATCCTTGCCGCAGACATGGACCTGCTGACAAACGTTTCCGAAAAGCTCGAGCGCCTGCTCAAGGAATACCTCGTTGTCGGTGGCATGCCAGAAGTTGTCTCCGCTTTCGCCGCCTCCCACGATTTCATCGAGGCCCGCAGGCTTCAGCAGCAAATCATCGAAGCTTACGAATCCGATTTTGGCAAGCATGCGCCAGCCCGCATCGTCGAGCGCATGAGGCTGGTTTGGAAATCCCTTCCCGGCCAGCTCGCAAAGGAAAACAAGAAGTTCGTCTACGGTGCACTCCGTCCCGGGGCGCGCGCACGCGATTTTGAGGAAAGCCTCCAGTGGCTCATGGACTATGGAATCGTTCATAAGGTACCACGTGTTTCCGCCCTAAGAGCACCGCTCACAAGCTACGAGGATCTCTCGGGCTTCAAGCTGTTCTGCATCGACACCGGCATCCTCGGAGCACTCTCCGGCCTCACGCCAGCCATTGTTCTGAACGGGCCCGCTGTTTTTACGGAGTTCAAAGGCTCGCTGACCGAGCAATACGTCGCACAGGAGCTTTTGCTCCAAGACAAAACTCCCGCGTATTGGTCATCCTCCTCCGGCAATGCAGAGACTGACTTTGCCATCGACCATGCGGGGACCGTGCTTCCGCTCGAGGTAAAGGCGGCAGAGAATCTCAAAGCAAAGAGCCTGAGGATTGCCTGCGAGAAGTTCAAGCTCGAGCGTTGCGTGAGAACATCGTTAGCGGCATATAGAGACGAAGGCACGCTCGTCAACATTCCGCTCTGGGAGATTGGGCAAATCGACAAGCTGGCATAGGCGCTGTGGAGGGGGTGCCCCGTAAGGAATGTCCCAAACTGCCGGCAAAAAAGGAACGTCCCTATCTGCCGCATCCGGAGCAAGACAACGCCGCAGGTAGAGGACGGACAGCGAGCGGGCCGCATTTGAGACAAGGTGACGTGAAACGAAAGGGCGCTGACCTTCTGGTCGCGCCCTTGAAGTTGAACGTCAGATTGTCCAAATGCGGCCCGCGCAGCGTCGGCAGGTTACGGCGTTTGGTAAAACGCCGTAACTCGACGCCGTAACCCTAAAGCTCCGTTACTTCAACGTTGTTGTAGATCTCGTCCCAGCGGTCCATGACCAGGTGGCCGGTCTTGGGATCCATGGCGTTGAGCTTGCCGCAGGTATTGGCGGTCTTGAGCACCGTGACGTCGTCGGCACCAGCCGCAATGGCATGCGCAAAGCCGGCGATGGTCGAGTCACCGGAACCCGTCGCGTTCACAGCCGCAATCGCGGGCGTCTTGGCGCGGAACGCGCGACCCTCATGGAAGCCCACCGAACCGGCAGCGCCCATCGAAACGACAACCCAGGGGATACCGGCAAAGCGGTCATCGGCGGCAAGCGCCTCGCGCAGGGCATCGACATCATCGGTCGTAAAGGACGTACCCAGCAGACCGTTAATCTCGGTCAGGTTGGGCTTTACGAGCTCAGGCTTAGCGTCGGACTCCAGCGCGGCCTCCAGCGATGCACCCGAAGTGTCGAGCAGCACCTTGGCGCCCGCCTCTTCGGCGATCTTAACGAGCTCGGCATAATAGCCGGCATCGACGCCACGCGGCAGCGAGCCCGAAAGCGTCACAACGTCCGCCTTCGCTGCAAGCTCGGCAAACTTGGCCGTAAAGGCCTCGAGCTCGGCCGGAGCGATCTGCGGGCCGCTCTCCAGCAGCTCGGTCTGATTACCCTCGTGCAGAATATTCAGGCAAATGCGCGTCTCACCGGCGATGGGCACAAAGTCGTTCTTGACGCCGTCGGCATCCATAAGCTCGGCCATATAGGCACCCATGTGTCCGCCGAGCAGACCGGTCGCGAGCACATCGTCGCCCAACTGCAGCAGCACACGGCTCACGTTGAGGCCCTTGCCGCCAGCGGTCTTTTCGGGCGTCACACGGTTCACGTCGTCGATGATCAACTTGTCGAGCTGATAGCGCGTATCAATCGACGGGTTCATGGTAACGGTCAGAATCATGTTGGACTCCTGTTTCCGGGGCACGACACGCGCGGCCCCAAACATACGATAGCTCGTTAAAGGATCTCGATATCAAAGCCGCGGGTAACGGTCTCCCCCGGCTTGGCCACCAGGCAGCCGCGCTTGTGCTCCAGAATATCGTCCTCGTCGGAGCAGGTGGACAGGCCGCCCCACGGTTCCACGGCCACAAAGTCCCCCTCGGGCTTGCTCCACACAATCAGGTACGGCATATCGGGGAACGTCAGGCGCACGCCCTTGTCCTCGGTCTTCTTGGTCAGCGTAACCACGCGGCTCTCGAGCACGTCAAAGATGGTCTCTGCGAAGTCAAAGAGTTCGTGGGTCAGCGGCAGGTCATGGCCAACCATCGGGTTCTTGCTGCGATGCTCAACATCAATCAGGCCCGTCGAGGGAACGGCAGTACAGAGCTCGGCGGCCTCGCGCTGCTCAAAACGGAGCTCGTAGTCGTCATAGGACTCGCCCTCGTCAAGCGGGCACTTAAAGCCAGGGTGACCGCCCACAAAGAACGGCATGTCTTCGGTGCCCTCATTGGTCACCTCGTACGACACGGCCACCTTCTCCGCATCGATCGTGTAACGAGCAACGATCTTAAACGGATACGGGTACTGATCGAGCAACTCGGCATGGTCGGCAGAGCTTAGGCTCAGCGCGACCATGTTGTCGCCCTGCTCCTCGAGCTTCCACTCCTGTTTGCGAGCAAAGCCGTGACGGGCAAGCTTGACCTCGCGGCCGCCCATGGTCATTGCGCGACCGTCACGAAGGCCGCCGCAGATCGGGAAACAAATGGGTGCCTGGCCCGACCAGACCGCCGGGTCACCCTGCCACAGATACTCGCGACCGTCGGCCACAATTGAGGTGAACGAGCCGCCAGCCGTGCTCAGTGCTACGCGAATAGAACCGTTATCAAGAACAAACTCCATAGGAGCCTTCCCTTTCTTACGACAGCCCGCCAAGTCAATAGGGCTGATAGAAAACCGGCCCGCGCCCCCTCACAGAAACGCGAGCCGTCAACGGACTAGTTAATTACGCCGGATACCCGCTAATCATGGTATTCGCCGCGGTCCCACTTCTCGAGGAACTCGTCAAAGAAGTGCGGGTCAGCCTGAGCCTCGGCGTCGGCCTTATTGCAGGCATCGATCTTGGCGATCAGGGCATCGTGCTCGGGGGTCTTCTCGTAGGGCTCCTCCAGGAAGGCAAGCATGATATCGGCCATCAGGAACTCGCCGGTAATCTTGCCGCCAAAGCCCACGATGTTGGCGTTGAGCTCGCGACGGGCATACAGGGCAGAGGTCATGTCGCGAACCAGGGCGCAGCGGGCGCCGGGAACCTTGTTGACGGCGTTGGTGATGCCGATGCCGGTGCCGCACAGGGCCACGCCAAAGTCGGCCTTGCCGCTGGCAACAGCCTCGCCCACGGCCTTACCGTAGATGGGATAGTGCGTACGGGTGTGGCTGTAGGTACCGCAGTCGAGCACCTTGTAGCCAGCCTGCTCCAGGCGGTCGGCCAGATAGATCTTCTCGTCCGTAACGATATGGTCGCAACCGATTGCGATGGTCTTCTTCATCAGAACGTCCTTTCGTCTGAATTCACAAGTTGAGGTAGAAGTTCGAGTTCTCGGTGGCTCTCGTTAGGCCATCTTGTTGAGCATGTCGACACGGATCTGGTGACGGCCGCCGGCGTACTGGGCGCGCAGGAACTCGCGGGCGATCTTCTTGGCGACCTCGGTGCCCACAACGCCCGGGCCCATGGTGACCATGCGCGAGCCGTTGTGCTCGCGGGTCATGTAGGCGGAACGCTCGTCGGAAATGTTGGCGACGACCATGCCCTTAATCTTGACGGCGGCCATATAGGAGCCGACGCCGTACTTATCGAATGCGAAGCCCTGGGAATCCTTGTGCTCCAGCAGGTCCTTGGCAACGGCGGTCGCGGAATCGACAAAGTCCGCGGCAGGGGTCTCGGAATAGTCGACGACCTCGTGACCGTCGGCGATGAGCATCTCCTTGATGGACTCCTTCATCGACATACCGTCGGCATCGGAAGCGATTACAACCCTCATGACATCCTCCTTGAGAGATACGCAGGTGCGTAGTTTCTGTTTGGAAGTGTTGAATCGCGTTCAGGTCCGGGCATCTGAATGTGCGGTTCTTCACTGTTCATGTTTATTTGAACACATTCGAACAGTAACTGCAACAACTATTTGTTTATCTTTGTTCTTTTTTGAACAAATACCGTTCACAGGTGATTGCTGACCGTTTGAGCCGGGCGCGGACGCAGCGACCATGTGTTCAACAAACAAAAGGGCGGCCGAGAACGTGTCTCGGCCGCCCTTCGGCGGTATTCCCCGGTATATACAGCTGTTTTAGCTACTCGGACTGCCCGCCCTTTTTGGCGTGCTTGGAAGGAGCGCTCAGAAAGCGGCCCGTCAAATAGTTCGCCGGGCCGGAGATATCGATCCCCAGCAGGGTGTGGCCCAGCCACAGAAACGCCACGAGCACCAGCAGCGGGATAACGCACGAAGTCACGATCATCACGATGACGCCTTCGATAAGGTCGGTCACCTGGTGCACGATCTCGTCGGTCATCTGCTTGGCACCACTGGTTACCGACGTGACCAGGCTCGAGGCCCCATCAGTCAACTGCTCGAGCACGTTTTTGGACTCCGTGGCCTCTGATTTTTTCTTGTTCGATTTTGAGCTGGTCTCGACTGACTTGTCCGTGGTGTCGGTCGCATCCGCAGCCTTTTGCTCGACTTGCTCAATACTTACGCGATACGTTTCATCGACCTTCTGCGACACCCATACGCTCGCGGGCACGAGCGCCATGCCGATCACGGCAACCACCAGCACGCGCGTCGCCACACGGCGCAGGACAGCGCTCGTGCTCCAGCGCCCGTGAATGCCGAGCGACACCGCAAAGAGCACCAACGCAAACGGGATTAAGATGCCCAGGCCAACCGACCACAAAATGGTTAGCAGGTATTTCTCTAGGTAGAGCACGGCAAGCACGATACCAAGGTTGCCTGAAAGCTGCGCGAGCTGCTCGGCAACCGGCGTTCCCGTATCACCCGGCAGCGCGGTAATGCCCGCAGACAGCGCCACGCATGAAGCCGTGAGCGCCAGTACGTTACCCTTCTTTTGGTCGATGACCTCGATGGTGGAGTCCCAAGTTTTGGTATCGGCGAAATGCGGACGAGCTACAAAGCCCGACAGCAGCGCCAGGACCACGAGCGCAGCGATAAAGCCAATCTGCAGCTTTTTGTTTGCGCACACGACATCGGACAGACTGGGCTGCAGCTCGGTTACCGTCGTGTGCTCGGTTATCTGGACAGGACGCCCATGAGCCATCTCGTGCGCGTCTCTTTTTTGTATTGACCCGTTATCCGGCATTTGGATACCTCCTCAGTCCGGCGTTTAATGCGAAAGGAAGTATACCCACCGAGCAAAAATCGAACGGGAGGACGAACGGAGCGCGCCAAGACTGTCCCCAATGACTAGTCGTTTAAGAACGTCCCCAATGACTATCTCGGGATGAGTTGCGGGGAGGAGGACAGAAAAAAGCCCTGCCGCGGGTAGCGGCAGGGCTTTTGGAAAGGGGCTTGGTTGTGAGGGCTCGTTAGGCGAGCTTGGCCTCGAGCTCGGCAATGCGCTTGTAGGCATCGATGGTAAAGCGGGCCTGCTTCTCCAGGATCATAGTGGTCATGAGGGTATCCTGAGCGTGAGCCATGATGAAGGTCATCTCCATCTCGCCACCGCCGGCCTCCTGCGAAAGCAGCTTGGTCTGCGTGTCGTGGGCACCGATGAGCGCATCGCTGGCATCCTTGTGCAGCTGCTCGGCCTTCTCAAAGTCACCCTCGCGAGCAGCATCGAGCGCTGCAAGCAGATCGGTCTGGGCGTCACCTGCGTATGCGACAATCTCGAATCCAACCATCGAGATTTCTTCTTTGGTTGCCATATTGCGTTCCTTTCACATATGAACCAACGGAGAGCATCGCGTCCGGGCATACGCGCTGCGTTGTGTATGACAGAAACAATAACATTCAAACAAAAAAGAACAGCGCAAAACGTAATTTTGAGCTATGAACGGTCACTATTCGCCCGTGAACGGTTTTTAAACCAATCTGAACAATATCGAACACAATTAGCGGCAACCCAAACAGACCCGCGCCCTAGCGTACATCGCGCACCGTATCGCCCTCGACGAGCACGCCCGGAAACAGCATGTGCTCCACACCGGGTGCAGCGCCCTCGGCGCCGGCAATCTTGTCGACCGCCCACATGCCGACGCGTTTGTTGTCAAAGCGCACCGTGGTCAGGCGACGATCGGGCACGATATCGCCCAAACTATCGTCAACACCCACCACGCTTACGTCCTGGGGCACGCGCTTCCCGCGCGACTCGAGCCCACGGATGCAGCCATATGCCATGGCATCGTTGGAAGCATAAATGGCCGTACAGGTCGGATCGTCCGCCAGAGCCTGACCGGCAGCATATCCACTCTGCGCTGTCCAGTCGCCGCGCACGAGCTGCGGTGGCTCGATGCCATGCGCACGCAATGTCTCGCGCCAGCCTTCCTCGCGCCGCATGCCCGAAAGCGAGCGCTCGGGACACGAGATAAAGTGCACGGTCTTGTGCCCCTGCCCCAGCAAGTACTCGACCACTTGGCGCGAGCAATCGAACTGGTCGTTATCGACCGTTGAACAGAGCGGGTGCTCCAGCATGGTAACGAGCACCGTCTGCATACCGGGCAGCGGCTCAAAGGTGCCAAAGTCCGCCGGCATGCGGTTCATAATCACAACCATGCCGTCCACCGGCAGTGCGCTCATGCGCGACGATGCGCCCTCGAGGGTATACGGATGCCCGTCTACTTTAGTGAGAGTGATGGCATAGCCGTGCTTATCGGCGGCGGCGGCAAAGCCCTCCATACGGTCGAGGTTGCCGGTGCCGGTAATATTGAACATGGCGACGCCGACGGTCTTAAACTTACCGCGACGCAGCGATCGACCGGCAAAATTGGGGCGATACCCCAGCTCGCGCATGGCGGCACGCACGCGCTCCTTGGTCTCGGGGCGCACGCTGGGCGAATCGTGAACGGTGCGCGAGACCGTCTGTTCCGAGACGCCCGCGAGACGCGCCACATCCTTAACGGATACCGATTTTTTAACAGCGGCCATAGTTCGATCTTTCTATGTCAACGATGCCATTGGTGACACCCTACGCAGTCATTTTTAACGCCTTCAAGTATATCCAACGCCTCCCCCACCATACGCTCACCACCCAAAACCTACCGTTCACCGACATTTTTGCTTCCCCGAACAGCTTTTGTCGACCAAATGTTAACGTTGCCATTGTGCAAACACAGAGCCACCGGGCGGCTCAAACGTTTACGCGCAAGGAATCGACGGTCCACAGGCACAGGGGCCATCGGTTCGCGTCTTATTTTGTGTCGCAAAATGGCAACGTCAACATTTTGGCAACCAAACGTCAAAAGCTACCATCGTTGCCAACCCACCGACTCTTAGGAGCTTTGCATGGAGCAACTCATCGCCATCATCGAAAAGGGGCAGCCCTTTTTCAACGCGATCGCCCGCAACAAGTACCTCAAGGCGATCCGCGACGGTTTTATCTCCGTCATCCCCATCATTATCTTCTCGTCCATCTTCTGCCTGGTAGCCTCGGTTCCCAATATCTGGGGTTTCTACTGGCCCGATGACATCAACAACGCCCTATGGAAGTGCTACAACTACTCCATGGGCATCCTGGCCATCGCCTGTGCCGCCACCACGGCCAAGCACTTCGCCGACGCTCAGAACCGCGATCTGCCCAAGAACAACCAGATCAACTTCATCTCGTGCATGTGCGCGGCCATCATCGGCTTCTTGCTCCTTTCGAGCGACACGATCGCCACGGACGCTGCCAGCGGCTTCAACACCACCTACCTTGGTTCCAAAGGCCTGCTGACCGCCTTTATCGCTGCGTTTGTGACCGGCATCATCTACAAGTTCTTCATTAAGCGCAACATCACCGTCAAGATGCCCGAGCAGGTTCCGCCCAACATCTCGCAGACCTTTAAGGACATCATCCCCTTCTCCGTCTGCATCACCGTCTTTTGGGTCTTTGACATAGCCTTCCGCGCTGCTTTTGGCTTCTGCTTTGCCCAGGGCGTCATCCAGGTGTTCCAGCCCCTGTTCACCGCTGCCGACGGCTACATCGGCCTCGCTGTGATCTACGGCGCTATGAGCCTCTTCTGGTTCGTGGGCGTCCACGGCCCCTCGATCGTCGAGCCCGCCATCGCCGCCGCCCTCGTTGCCAACATGACCGACAACCTGGCTGCGTTCCAGGCCGGCCAGCACGCTTCCGCTGTCCTGACCCAGGGTGCCCAGTACTTCGTCGTCTGCATGGGCGGCACCGGCGCCACGCTCGTCCTGGTCTTTATGTTCTGCTTCCTGGCCAAGTCTCAGGAGATGCGCGCCGTCGGTAAGGCCGCCATCGTCCCCGTCTGCTTTGCCGTCAACGAGCCGCTGCTGTTCGCCGCGCCCATCGTGCTCAACCCCGTCTTCTTTGTCCCGTTTGTCTTTGCCCCGATCGCCAACATCTGGATCCTCAAGATCTTTATCGACTTCTTGGGCATGAACGGCTTTATGTACACCCTGCCTTGGACCGTCCCCGGCCCCATCGGCACCATCATGGGCCTGGGCTTCCAGCCGCTCGCTTTTGTGATGCTCGCCCTTATCCTGGTCGTCGACTTCGTTCTGTACTACCCGTTCTTCCGTGCCTATGACGCCCAGAAGTGCGCCGAGGAGGCCGAGATCTCCCAGGAGGAGCTCGCCGCCAAGAACGCCGAGAAGGCCGCCAAGCTCAACGATGCCTTCCAGGGCAAGGCTGACGCCAAGAGCGTTGCCGCCGGCGCTGCTGCCGAGGCCGTGAAGGCCGACTCCCCCGCCGCTTCCGCAGCACCCGCTGCCGAGACAACGACCGCCAGCGACCTCAACGGCAAGCGCGTGCTCGTGCTCTGCCAGGGCGGCGGAACCTCGGGCCTGCTCGCCAACGCGCTGGCCAAGGCCGCCAAGGAGCGCGGCATTAACCTCGAGACCGCTGCCGAGGCCTATGGCAACCACGTGGACATGCTCCCCGACTTTGACCTGGTCGTCCTGGCCCCGCAGGCCGCAAGCTACCTGGCCGACCTGCAGAAGGACTGTGAGCGCGTGGGCAACAAGTGCGTCGCCTGCCGTGGCAAGCAGTACATCGAGCTCTCCCAGAACGGCGATAAGTCTCTCGCCTTCGTCTCCGAGCAACTCTCGAAGTAAGTAACGCTCAGGGCCAGCCGACCATCCAAGACCGGCTGGCCCTTCGATTTAGACGATTGGATCATCATGTCCGTTAATCCTGCTAGCGTCACCAACCCGCCCGCGCAGTTTCCCGAGGACTTTGTCTTTGGCGGCGCCACCGCTGCCTACCAGGTAGAGGGCGAGACCCGCACTCACGGTAAGGGCAAGGTTGCCTGGGACGACTTTCTGGAGGCCCAGGGGCGCTTCTCCCCCGACCCCGCTTCGGACTTCTACAACCAGTACCCCGTCGACCTGGAGCTGTGCGAGGAGTTCGGCATCAACGGCATTCGCCTCTCCATCGCCTGGAGCCGCATCTTCCCCAACGGCACCGGCGAAATCAACCCCGAGGGCGTCCAGTTCTACCACGATCTCTTCGCCGAGTGCCACAAGCACCACGTTGAGCCGTTCGTCACGCTGCATCACTTTGACACGCCGCTTCCCCTCTTTGAGAAGGGCGACTTCCTCAACCGCGAGACCATCGACGCCTTTGTGGACTTTGCCACCTTCTGCTTTAAGGAGTACGCCGACCAGGTGACCTACTGGTTCACCTTTAACGAGATCTGGGCCGACGCCTCCAACACCTACATCGAGGGCACCTTCCCCGGTGGCGTCAAGGCGCATCTGGCCGAGGCCTTCCAGTGCGAGCACAACATGATGCTCGCCCACGCCAAGGCCGTGCTGGCCTTCCACAACGGCGGCTTTAAGGGCAAAATCGGCGTCATCCAGTCGCTGGAGTTTAAGTACCCGCTCAACGAGAACGACCCCGCCGACATCAAAGCCGCCAACAACGAGCACGTGCTGCAAAACCAGTTTTTGCTCGACGCGACGTTCCGCGGCGAGTATGCCCCCGACACCCTCGAGTGCGCCAACCGCCTGGCTGCCGTCTCGGGCGGCACCATCGAGATCTTGGACGAGGACCTCGAGATTATGCGCGAGGCAGCGCTCTACAACGACTACCTGGGCGTTAACAACTATCAGTGCCGTTTTTTGAAGGCTTACGATGGCGAGAACGACCTGCACCACAACGGTACGGGCGAGAAGGGCACCGGTCGCTGGCGCGTCAAGGGCATTGGCGAGCATGTGAACAAGCCCGGCATCCCCACCACCGACTGGGACTGGATCATCTATCCCGAGGGTCTGTTCGATCTGCTCGTCTACATTAAGCAGCGCTACCCCAACTACAAGCAGATCTTCATCACCGAGAACGGCATGGGCTACAAGGACCCCTACAAGAACGGTTTTGTGGACGACCAGCCGCGCATCGACTACATCGAGCAGCACCTGCGTTGGCTGCTCAAGGCCATGGAGGTGGGCGTCAACGTGGGCGGCTACTTCCTGTGGAGCCTGCAGGATCAGTTCTCCTGGACCAATGGCTACAACAAGCGTTACGGCTTCTTTTACGTTGACTTTGAAACCCAGAAGCGCACGCCCAAGGCAAGCGCCTACTGGTACAAGCACGTGGCGCAGACCCGTCGTCTGGACTAGTGGCTGGCGGGGTTGCCCGCTCACACAACCTGTCCCCATTTCTCAGCCGGGGGCGGCACGTCACACGGCGCGCCGGCCCCGGTCTTTTTGTTTTTGGGCTGGTCGGGAGCCGTTTGTCTCGATCTGTAACATCTAGCCGAGTTTTTTGGTCCTAGCTGTTACAGATTGAGACGAACAGGATTGCTCTTTCCGAAGAATCTAAATCTGTAACACGTAGCCCGCTTTTGACCGTCTACCTGTTACAAATCGAGACAAACGGAGTAGGACCTAACCCCGTATGTCCCTAACAGTCGAGCGTTCGACCAGCGTACTCGGCACATGAATCGCCTCGATAGACGAGCTCTCTCCAATCGCCGCCTCAAACGCAAGCTTACCGACACCGCGCAAATCAAATCGCAGCGTCGTCAGTCGATTGTGAGGAACAAGTCCCTCGAGTGCGTCGTCGATACCAACCACGCTCACGTCGTCGGGCACGGACAGGCCCGCGTTCTCGAGCGCGGCGATAACGCCCAGCGCCATCTGGTCATTTGCCGCAAGCACGGCAGTCGGCGCCTGCGACCCGCCGGCAAGCACCTCGGCCGCAATCCGCTCGCCCATGGCGTACCCACTGTCCGCACTCCAATCGCCACGCAGCATCGGAGCGGCATCGACATGAGCACGACCCAGCGTATCGCGCCAACCGGCCTCACGAAAACGCGAGGAAATCGAGTTTTCCGGACCCGCCACAAACCGCATATTCGAGTGACCATGTTCCAGCAGATAATTGGTCAACAGCTCGCACGAACCATACTGGTCGGAGTCGATCGTCGTGCAGCGCGGATGCGCATACATGGACAGGATGACCGTTCGCACTCCCGGCTGGGGAACAAACTCCTCAAAATCGGGAGCCATGCGGTTCATGTTGAGAATCAGGCCGTCGACGGGTCGCTCGACCATGCGGCGCGAGGCATCGGCAAGTGTATAGGGCTTGTCGCCGCCCATCTCGATCATAGTGACGGAAAAATCGTGCTCGCGCGCCGCTTGCATGATACCCTCGAGCGTCGCCAGGTTACCGACACGTGTGATGTTGTGCATGCACAGGCCAATAGAACGATACGACCCGCCGCGCAACGCCGCTCCAGCAAAATTGGGACGAAAGCCCAGCTCTTCCATGGCGGCCAGCACACGCTTGCGCATCTTTTCCGTCACGTTGGGCATACCGTTGACCACGCGAGACACAGTCTGGCGGCTCACGCCAGCGAGCGCCGCAACCTCTGCCGCGCTCGCCGAATGACCATTCCTTGTCTGCTGAGCCATGCCTTCCACGCTAACCTGCTTCCCAACTATTCCCCGCGCCCATGGCGCATCGTACATACATCGATAACGTGCTCATGATACCCGAGCCATATACCACAACATGAAAACTTCTGTCAATCAAAACCGCTTACCGAACAAATACAACCGTTCGCGGCTGTTTGAAGTTGTTTTGTTTCTATACATCCCAGCCGGATGTTAACGTGCTCATTGTCAAATGTTCACGTGCTCATTTTGGTTCTAATCATTTTAAGATAGTGTTTATCGGGCTTTTTCACCGCTGAACGCTAACCAAGGAGCCTCCTGAGCGCAAACGCACAATATCGAACAGCGAGACGAGAGGGTGTATGCATATGTCTTTGCTAAACCGCGTACAGCAGCTGCCGAAGGGCTTTGTTTGGGGCGCCGCAACCGCCGCGTACCAAACGGAAGGTTCCACGAAGGTGGCAGGCAAGGGTAAGACCATGTGGGACGATTACCTTGTCGCCCAGGGTCGCTTTTTGCCCGACCCGGCCAGTGATTTCTACAACCGCTACGAGGAGGATATCCGCCTTTCTGCCGAGCATGGACTCAACGCCATCCGTGTGTCCATCGCCTGGACCCGCATCTTCCCCAACGGCGACGATGCCGAGCCCCTCGCCGAGGGCGTTAAGCACTACCACGAGCTGTTCGCCTGCTGCAAAAAGTATGGCGTCGAGCCCTATGTGTCCCTGCATCACTTTGACTCCCCCGCCGCCCTGTTCAACCAGGGCGACTGGCTCAACCGCAAGACCGTCGACGCCTATGTGCGCTATGCCGAGTTCTGCTTCCGCGAGTTCCGCGAGGTCAAGAATTGGTTCACCATCAACGAGCTCATCAGCCTCTCGCACTCCCAATACATCCAAGGCAACTTCCCGCCCAACCATCACTTTGATGTGACGAGCGGCATCCAGAGCCAGCACAACGAGCTCGTTGCCCACGCCCGCGCCGTCAACCTGTATAAGGATCTTGACGAGACCGAGCACCTGGGCGGACGCATTGGCATGGTCAACGTCCTGACGCCGGCATATCCTGCCACAGACTCGCCCGCCGACCAGCACGCCGCCGACCTGTACAACGCCTTCTACACCGACTTCATCATGGACGGCGCCTTCCTGGGTCACTACTCCGCGCGCACCCTCTCACTCATCAACGAGATTCTGCGTGCCAACAACGCCACGCTTACGGTTGAGGACAGCGACATGGAGGAGCTCGCCAAGGCGGCGCCCCGCAACGATATGTTCGGCCTCAACTACTATCAGTCGGCGTTTATCGCCGCCTACGATGGCGAGTCCACCAACAGCTTTAACGGCACCGGAGACAAGGGCACCTCGTGCTTTAAGTTTAAGGGCGTCGGGCAGCAGGTCGATATGCCGGGTATCCCCACCACCGACTGGGATTGGCTCATCTACCCGCAAGGCCTCTACGACACGCTCAAGCACATCAGCGCCACCTATCCCAACCTCCCCGTCATCTATATCACCGAAAACGGCCTGGGCCACAAGGACCCCGAGCCCGACGCAAACGGCATCGTCGCCGATCACGAGCGCATCGACTTTGTCGACCAGCACATGGAGAAGGTGCTCCGGGCGCGCGC